>DATHPY010000362.1:0-12228 GCA_035483315.1 Puia sp.
CTTGTAACAGCGCCGCAATAGCCAATTATCGGGCGATTGATTGTTGCAATATCATCCGGCATCGGGTAGTTTGTACTGAGATAATTTTTGAGATCACATCCCTGCTCGATATCAAAAGTCATTTCGTTCCATTGCGCGGCGTAGTTTGCCAGGTAAGCGGAATTGGCAACCACTAAATCTGCCTTTTTAATTATTTTTTCTTCCAGCCTTGTACCATGTTTTCTGAAATATGGCTGTATTGTTAAAAAGTCGCGAATATAAAAAATGTAGTGGCTGCATTCTAAATATTCTTTCTGGTACAAACCTCTGTAAAAATCATTATCGTTGATGAAAATAAAATCTTTAAATCCGAGTTTTTTTATTATTTTTTTGATAGCCGATGCCAGGCGCCTGTTGTTGATTTTATTAAGAATATCATAAAGAGGATCAATAGAAATCCAGTTAATGGATTCCATCACAATATCAGGATTATACAACCACAGGTTTTCTTCTATCTGCGTTAATTCTGTTTTCTTTTTTAATTGATTTGATTCATTCTTTTTTCTTAGTAAAGAATTTCTGTCGGGCGCACGGTTTACAAATAAAACGCGGTTGTATTTTGCAAGCTCAAAGGCCATTTCTTTAAAATTGAAACCAATCCCAGATTCCCATGGTTGAAAACTGAACAATACAATATCTTTATTCTTGATAAAATTGTGTTGCATTAAACTGGCATCAATTGCTTTTGAAGGAAATGGTTAATATATTCTGAAACTGATCTGTTACGCATCCAAATAATCTTTTTCAACGTTGTTTAATATTGCGCCAATAAATTTGTCAGATGTAGAATTTTTCAAAAATTGAAGCGATTCTTTATCAATTTCACCCAATGAATTTTTGGCTGAATAAACTATCACAATTCCATCTGCATATTTTGAAAGCTCTTTACTGTCGGCATGATTATCCAGCGCTGCGCCCTCAATAAAAATAAAATCATAATGCTGACCTACCTTGTGTAAATTAAATAACAAGTTGTTTTTTGGTAAAACTTCAGCTGGAGTGTAATTGCCTTCATTGCATCCGATAACATCAACATTTACAATATCGGTAAGTGTAGTAATACCCCATATTTTATCAGTAGGATTATCCTGAACACCCAAAGTAAAATTTTCCAAAGTTGGTTTAGCCGAAAATTTTCTTGTTATTGTATTATTGGAAAAATTGGCATCAATCAATAATATTTTTTTCTTGGTCATGCTAAATGTATACGCTAACGCTTCAAGAAGGGTGCTCTTTCCTTCCTGTGATTTTAAACTGCTTATCAATATTATTTTTTTGCCGCTGTTTTCCAGTTCAAACCGGAGCTTTCTAAAACTTTCAATAAAAATTTTGCTGTTTACATTTATATTTTCGGCGCTGCCCATGTCAAAATTCTCCTTCATGTCTCTTTTATTGAGGTCCATTTTATTTACCACGGTCATTAATTTCAAATTGGTTTCTCTTTGAAAAATGGACGGACTTCTTAATGAAGGATCGAGAAATTCAAGAATGATAATGATCAAAGAAACAATAAGGAACATGGCAAGACCAGAGACACCCACAATTATTGTTCTGTGCAAAGGCATTGCTTTTAAAGGTGGTTGGCCGAGTAATGTTTGACGGAAATTAAAATCAGGATTTACCGTGAGATTCTGCGATTGAAACACACTGTTTTTGTATTTGTCCAACTCGGCCAGAGCGCTTTTCAAATCATTTTCATACGCAGCGGCAACAACCTCACTTCCGCCGCCGGAGTTAGCGATTCCCTTGTACACGTTAGCTTGTTGCCGGTAAACATCCAGGTTTTTTCTTGATGCTTCAATATCTCCCTGTATCTCCGATCTTTTATTAATTAAAGTTTCCCTGGTGGTTTGAATTCGCTCAGCGCTTTTTACGGGGTCTGAAACAGTTCCTGCTGAAGACAGGTTATTCATTTTGGTGATGTTGGCAGTTATTTTTGATTGTATATCAGGATCATTTCCGCCCTTTTGCATTAGCTGCGCTGATAAGTTGTCGTTTTCTTTTTTTAATCTTAAAATTTCCGTGTTATTATTATTTTGTGATGTTCCGGAAGTGCTGCTGCTCTTATCCAAGTTTTCCAGCTGATTGTTTACTACATCCAATGAAGAAATAAGTTTATTTAAATTTGTTTGTTCATTGGTATATCGTGAATCTGCTTCCGATGCACTTGAAACTGCAGCAGCCTGATAATCGCCTGTTTTTGAATTTCCGTTTTTAGCCCTGAAATTTTCCAGTCTTGTTTGCAAACTGTCCACTCTTTTTTGCTGTGCTCTTGTAAGACTGTCCAGGTGTTGCAAAGATTCTTTTGTTACTACCGATTGCAGCGAATTATAAAACTCCAGAAATTTTTCGCCAATGGTATTTACGACAAATGCGCTTAGCTCAGCGTTTTCAGAAGAAAATTCCACCAGTAAAAAATCTGAATTTTTTATACGTTCGATGTATAATTTTTTTGAAATTTCATAATCGTCATATTCATAAAGCAGCAACAGATCCCACACTCTTCTTTCCTCTTCATCGTAGCTGCTTAATAGTTTAAGTGTGCTTAATTTTCTATGAAGAATTTCCTTTGCTTTTGAAAAGTCTACCAAAGTATAGGCAGTGTCTTTTTTTTGCTTGTCGGTAAGTACTCTGAATGGATGCGATGATTCGATATCATGCAGCAACAATTCATAGGATAACATTCCTTCAACCGTCGGCGATTGAAACGTTTCTACCACATTATTAAACCGCAGATCAATTTGGTTAATGTCAAAAATTTCACTTGTTTGTAACGATACCTTACTGGTTTGAGTTAGACCGGTCGAGTATTGGGCATCCGAAACATAACTTTTTTTCATGAAAAAGGTAAAGGCAAGTGCAGCGCCTAACGCGATGAATGTGCTAAAAATAATGATCCATTTTTTTTTAAACAACGCGTTTAACAGGTAATTAAAGTCCATGGGGCTATTTTATATTTTCAATATTACGAACTGAAACGTAATAACGCTCTTTTCGGTTTAGTGAATATGTGCAAACAAAAAAAATTGTTTTATTATGCTTGGTATGAACGGCTTTCGCAGGAAAAAGACTATAAGCTGAAGTATATTTTGATAAATACTAACTAAGAAACATCAGAACAACTGACCAGTTAGCCAAAAATAGGGATTATTTTCTAAAACCCTGATAATACAAACGCCTGTAAGTTTGCGGCATAATTTGCACAAACGCTTCTAAATTATTAACGTTGCAAATACTATTATATTTTCACAGTCGTTTACTCATTACCATTTTATAGGTTGAAAATGACGGCATTAAAAATTATTTTTTGGATAAGTCTGTTTGTAATTTTCTATAGTTATATCGGCTATGGCATTTTGCTTTATGTTTTGGTTAAGATCAAGAAACTATTTACCCGGAGCAAACTAAAAAATTCAGCTGAAGAGTTATTTGAACCAGAAATTTCCCTGATCGTTTCCGCTTATAATGAAGAAGATTTTATTGAGAGAAAAATTAAAAACACAATTGAGCTTAACTATCCCGCAAATAAGCTTAAAATTATTTTTATTACAGATGGCTCGTCAGATAACACCCATCAGATAATAAGTCGTTACAAAAATATTTTATCGCTTCATGAGCCGGAACGCAGAGGCAAACTTGCTGCAATGAACAGGGCAATGCAATTTGTAAGCACTCCTTATGTTATTTTTTCTGATGCGAATACTTTATTAAATGTTGATTGTGTGAGGGAAATCGCCAGGCATTATGCTGATGCTGAAGTTGGCGGCGTTGCCGGAGAGAAAAAAGTAATAAACGATTTTGAAAATACCGCTGCTGGTGTTGGCGAAGGTTTGTACTGGAAATACGAATCTTTTTTAAAAAAATTAGACTCTTCCTTTCATTCAGTTGTTGGCGCAGCAGGGGAATTATTTTCGGTAAGGACTGATCTATTTGAAAAAGAAGAAAAAAATGTGATCATTGAAGATTTTGTTCAATCATTAAAAATTTGCATGAAGGGTTATGTAATACGATATGAACCGAATGCTTATGCAATCGAAACTTCTTCTGCTTCCATGAAGGAAGAGCAAAAAAGAAAAGTTAGAATATGTGCAGGCGCTTTTCAGGCAATGATAATTTTAAAAGGTCTTTTTAACTTCTTTAAATACCCGGTTTTAAGCTTCCAGTTTATCTCTCATCGTATTTTACGATGGACAATTTGCCCTATTTGCTTGGTAATTTTACTAATTTCCAATGTGATTGTTACGATAAATGACAATGAGCCCATTTATCGGCTTATGCTGGTTCTTCAATTATGCTTTTATGTGTGTGCTTTAATAGGATGGTTTTTTGCTAACAAAAATATCAAGCTTAAAATCTTGTATATTCCCTATTATTTTCTCTTCATGAATGTTGCTGTTTTCCTTGGCTTCAGGCGTTTTATCATGAAACAGCAAACAGTTCTCTGGGAAAAAGCTTCCAGGCAGGCATTGGCATAAAACTCAGTAAAAAACAAACAATTCACCATTGTTAATAAAAAAAAGCGCCACAATATTTGAGTATACGAAAATTGTTGTTACTTTTATCTCCGAATAGTAATTCAACTACATTCAATTCCGCTGAAATTCACTTTAATTCAACCTCCGTTACCCCCGAATAAGTAATTCAACTACATTCAATTCCTCTGAAAATTCGCTTTAATTCAACTTCCGTACAACCCAAACAACATCTACAAAATCCCTTGGAAATCCTCACGTTAATATCTGTTACACACAAAAGGTCTGTTTTAGTTTATATTTTAATCTTTAAATAATTTACTTCCTTTTATAGGCGGTTAGTTAAAGCCAATATCTTTTGTAAGCTTATTATCCGATGGTTTGCCTATTGAAAGATGGTTGGTTTTTTTTAACTAAGCACTTCTGCCCATGAAAAAGCAAATTTTAGCAATTGATGACAGCAAAGCGATACGCTTTTTGCTACAGACCATACTAAGTAAAGATTATCAGGTTATAACAATGCCTGATGGCTGCTCTGCTATGTACTGGCTCTCAAAAAAGAATTTACCCGATTTGATAATTGCCGATCCGCAATTACCAGATATGGAAAATTGGGAACTTGTTGAACAACTTTCTTCAAGTGGAATTTATGGAAATATTCCTCTTCTGGTTTTATCCGGTTTGGATAATGCAGAAACACAGGTTAAATGCCTGGAACATGGAGTAGCAAAATATTTTCTGAAACCTTTTAATCCGGTTGATTTATTATCAGTCATAAACAACCTAATAAGAAAACAAGTGATTGATAAGAATTTTTTTAATGCCAATTAGTTGAGTGCATTACCGTAATTATGAAACTATAAACCTTTTTATGGAGTTTACATTTCTACCCAAAGCGACTTTTAAAAACAAAACTTTTGCGCATTACAGCATTAAGTCATACTATGCTGTAAAAGAAAACAAAGTTTACAGAAACAATGGTTTTTATTATGTTGGAAAGAACACCGACAGTGTTGAAAAATTATTAAGCTCCTTTAAAAGAGGACATGCATTTGAAATGTTGGAAAATGCAAAATCCGAATTGATCCGCTCCCTCAAAAACGACAATAACATTATTCCCGAAGTAATTTTTTGCGACGCAAGCTTCGACATTGCCGAAATCAAAAGTTTTCGTCAATACTTGAATAATGACCCCGTTTTGAGTTCAATTCCTTTTATTTTGGATGGTTCCGGTTCATCGGAAAAAGAACTGAATTATTACAGAAGAAATAAAATTCTTGATGAAATTGTTTTCCTTAACAATTTTCACGAGAAAACTATTTTCGGAAAAATTCAGTTTCTGAAAAAAGTAAAATCAAGCCAGGTAGAATTTAGTCAGAACCGTGAATTAAAAAGTTCAACGCCGGTTCAGTATATTCTTAAAAGAGGTTTTGATATTACTGTATCGCTCACCATTCTTATTCTTTTAAGTCCGCTATTTCTTTTAATTGCACTCGCGATAAAATTAGAATCACGCGGTCCTGTTTTTTATATTTCAAAAAGAGCGGGAAAAGGATATAAGATCTTCGATTTTTATAAATTCAGAACAATGGAAATCGGAGCTGATGAAAAGATCAACGATTTTTCTCACCTGAATTTGTACAATGATGGACCTTCAAACGGCCCTGTATTTATTAAAATTAATAATGACCCGCGCATAACACGTGTTGGATCGTTTTTAAGAAATACGAGCCTTGATGAATTGCCTCAATTGCTCAACGTATTATTGGGCGACATGTCTGTTGTCGGTAATCGTCCGTTGCCATTGTACGAAGCCGAAACACTTACTACGGATGAGTGGGCAAAACGTTTTATGGCTCCTGCAGGCATCACCGGTTTGTGGCAAATTAAAAAAAGAGGTAAAGAAGATATGTCTGCCGAAGAAAGAATAAACCTGGATATTGATTATGCGGCTAATTACAATTTTGTTTACGATTTATGGATAATGGCGCAAACACCTTCTGCGCTTATTCAAAAAACAAATGCATAAGATTTCCCTGTTAATTAATTAATTTGGTTTCGTAAATGAAGATCGTACTATGCTAAAGGATCATCAGCCTTTGATATCCATTATTACACTTAATTACAATCAAACAAAAGTAACCTGCCAGTTTCTTGAATCTACAAAAAAACTGAAATACAGGAATTACGAAATTTTGGTTTGTGATATGGCTTCTACTATTGACCCTGTTGAAGAAATTAATTCGGGAAATTATCCCAACACAAAAGTTTTAGTTAGTAAAAAAAATTTAGGTTTTGCCGCCGGAAATAATTGGGGAATGCGTCAAGCCAAAGGAGAATTTTTTTTTATTGTAAATAATGATACGGAAGTAAATGAAGATCTGTTAGACGATCTTCTGCAACCTTTTTTTGAGAATTCTTCAATCGGTGTAACCTGCCCGAAAATTTGTTATTTCAATTCTCCCGAAACAATTCAGTACGCCGGTTTTAACCCGATGAATGCTTATACAGGAAGAGTTACAATAATTGGTGAAATGGAGCATGATGACGGGCAATATAATATTTCCCGGCCAACTGCCGGCGCGCATGGTTGCGCCATGTTGGTGAAGCGTTCTATAATTGAAAAAACAGGAATGTTCCCGGAAAAGTTTTTTTTATATTATGAAGAATGGGATTGGTCAGCAAGAATTTTAAAAGCTGGTTATATTATCTGGTACACGGCAAACGCAAAAATTTTGCATAAAGAATCTATGTCTGTTGGGAAAAATAACCCGATGAAAGTTTTTTATCACACGCGAAACAGGATCTTATACATGCGCAGAAATACTAACCTGCTACAGTTGAGCGTTTTTACATTGTTCTTTACAATTTTTACAATTCCAAAAACAACGGTGAGTTTATTATTTAAAAAACAATTCACTCAACTAAAATATTTTTATAAAGGAATTTCCTGGAATCTTTATTCTTCAAGCGCTTCAGCAGTGTAAGCGTTGCGGGATGAAATTCAAAAAATAATAGTGCAGCATGATATTAACGATCGTACATATTTTCTTCCTCGTTATTTTTATTTATTTAGCCATCAACACGCTTTATTTTTTTGTAATTGCTGTTGGCGGAAAATTATACAAGCCTGTTATTTATCAACCCAACCCCGTAAAGAAAAAAATTGCTGTATTAATACCAAGTTATAAGGAAGATGAAGTGATCTTAAATACAGCGCGTAAAGCAAAAGCGCATAATTATCCCGCCGAATTTTTTGACGTTTTTGTAGCCGCCGATCAATTGAAACAAGAAACGATAAAATCACTAAGCGAAATTCCGGTGAATGTTTTGGAAGTGAAATTTGAGATCAGTTCAAAAGCAAGATCGCTCAATCAATTGCTCAATTATATTCCTGAAGATAAATATGACATCGCGATAATTTTAGACGGCGATAATATCATGATGCCTGATTGTCTTGAAAAAGTAAATGCATCTTTTCAAAAAGGTTTTCGCGCTGCGCAATGTCATCGCATCGCAAAAAATAAAAACACCGCTGTTGCAGTTCTTGATGCAATGAGCGAGGAGATCAACAATAATATTTTCAGAAAAGGTCAGCGTGCATTGGGTTTTTCTTCAAGCACGATCGGTTCAGGAATGGCTTTTGAATTTAAAAAATTAAAAGAGATCTATAACAAGCCCGGCATTTTAGGAAACCCTGCGTGTGACAGGGAAGTGGATTTTGAAATAATGAAAGCGGAGATCACCATTGAATTTATTGATGATGCTTATGTGCTGGATGAAAAAGTTTCTAACCGTGCGGTATATCAACGTCAGCGCACTCGTTGGCTGGAATCGCAGATAATACATTTGCGTTTATTTTTTTATAATAAAGATGAGACACTTCGCAAAACAAAAAATTATTGGAACAGGCTTTTCTTCAATCTTGCGCCACCACGACTTCTTTTCTTACTATCGTATTTTCTAATGTTCGCCATTTTTGTTGTTGAATATTTTACAAAAGTGCAGATCTTATTTCCCGAATATCTTTATTGGTTCATCATTACGCTGATGTTTGCTTTAGTAATGATCATTTCCGTTCCACGTCGCCTATATTCATGGTCAACAGTAAAAGCATTGTGCCATGTTCCGCTATTGGTATTTTCCATGGTAAAAGCATTATTCTCCATGAATGTAAAAAGAAAAGAATTTTTACACACGCCTAAAGTTCATACGGGAGAATAAATTTATTTACAAACTCTTCAAGACAGAAAACTGAAACTTTAGTATAATTTTGAAGTATGATAAAATTACTTGTAACGGTAACTTTTATATTGATCTCAATCGGCGGCATTTCCCAACAAGAAACTATTTTAAAATCTCGATTGGATTCAATTGAATACATTAAAAATGAAATGAGGAAAGATAGACAGGTTACGTCTTACGCTACGAGTTACGATGCTAAAATTTCAAAACAGTATTTACGGTTTCTTTTTCTTCTTGAAACAATGAACAATAACGAACTTCTTGAATTAACTAAAGATTCAAGCGGTTGTTTACGTGTATATGCATATGCATGCTTAGATTATAATCGCTATAAAGGAATTAAAAAAATAAAATCCGTGTTAATGCAGGATACTTCGTTAGTGCCTGTTATGATAAATTGTGGAGGTGGAAATGTACAACTCAAATATTTAATCCCAAAATACAGATTTTATAATAAGAAATTCATAAAGCGAGAGCTAAAAGATTATCCGCGCCAATGGATTTTTTTATAGTCCATGCAAAAACTGCGAATGGATATATTCAACCACGCTTGTTAAACTATTTGTTTCGGAAAAAACTTTTAGCTGGCGGTCGGCGCCGGTTCCATGTTCAAAAATATTACTGATATAATTCACGGCGTGCCTGCTGTTCAGCGGATCTAAAACATCATCAACAAAATCCAGCAATTCATAAATTAACACGCGCGTATTCACTTCTTCTTCTTTGCCAAAATCAATTAATCTTCCATCAATTCCATAGCGACTTGCGCGCCATTTATTTTCGTTTATTAATGCCCGTGAGTATTGAATGAAATTAAGGTTTTTATTGCGCAGCTTATATATCTTGGCGCAAATTGCCTGGAACAATGCAGCGATACAAATAGTTTCCTGAACCGTCATCGGCACATCACAAATTCTGAATTCAACTGTATTAAAGAACGGATGAACACGCAGATCCCACCATATCTTTTTAGCGTTATCAATGCAATTTGTTTTCACCAGAAGCTTCACAAAATTCTCATACGCTTCAATACTTTCAAACGCTTCGGGAATTCCGGTGCGCGGAAATTTGTCAAAAACTTTTGTGCGAAAAGATTTATAACCCGTCTGTCTTCCTTCCCAAAATGGCGAGTTGGTACTTAATGCATAAATGTGCGGCAAAAAATATCTTGTTGAGTTGGCAATATGATTTGCCATTTCGCGGCTCTCCATTCCAACGTGAACATGCAATCCAAAAATTAAATTACTTCGCGCAGCTTCCTGCAATTCATTTACAATTTCATTATAACGCGCATGATCGGTGATCAACTGATTTTCCCAATGACTGAACGGATGCGTTCCCGAAGCGCCAACCCAAAATCCATTATCATCAGCAATTTGAGAAATTGTTTTTCTGAGAATAGCAACATCATTAAATGCTTCATCAATATTCTGGCAAATATCCGTTCCAACTTCAACAACAGCCTGGTGCATTTCCGCCTTCACTTTATCTTTGATAACTTTTTGTCCTTCGGTAACAATTTTCTGCTCATGACTTTTTAATTCTTTTGTTGCCGGATCAACAACCATATATTCTTCCTCAATCCCTAGCGTAAAGTTTTTATAACTGATGTTGGACATAATTATGTAAGATTTTAGATGTAAGATTTACGATTTCTTATTTTCGGTTATACATTATTGTTAGCAATATCTATTACCCGAATTTTAGCGAATTACACGAATTGAGGTTTTCTATTCAGCAATCGTCTGAACCACGATCGTGGCCTGATCTTTCTTATTCAACTGATAATTATTTCTCAAAATCTTTCTCAGAACAATCAGATAAATAAGGATAAGATCCCGGTTCAGACAATCTTAAATCAATTGCTTCTTCGCGGTTCCTCTTTTCAAATATTCTCCCCAGGTTAAATTATCCATTCCGTCTTTTTGTGCAAGCGCTCTTTCAATAGCATAATTCGCTGCAGTTTCAACAACCCAGTTAAAATTATCTTCACCAACGCTTGCTTTTTCTGCGTCCGGCGCGGGGTTGCAAAAATCAATTGCATAAGGAATGCCATCGCGAAGCGCCAACTCCACTGTATTAAAATCGTAACCGAGGTATTCATTGATGCGCAAAACAATTTCTTCCATCTGTTTCAATCTTTCCGGTGAAGGATTAAAATCGCTTGAGTAGCGGAGATGATGCGGATTGCGCGGTTCATAAGGCATGATGCGAACGTGCTTTCCGCCAATACAATAACAACGGTAGTATTCATCAAAAACTATTTCTTCCTGTAATAACATTACGAGTTCGCCGGTTTCTCCATGCTTCTGATAAAAATCTTCGGCGTTGTGTAATTTGTAAACATTCTTCCAGCCGCCGCCGGCAAAAGGTTTCATGTAGGCCGGGAAACCTACATAATGAAAAATTGTTTCCCAATCTAACGGGTATGCAAGGTTGGAAAATGATTGCTCGCTCGTATCAGCCGGATGATCGCGCGAAGGAAGAATAACCGTTTTGGGAACAGGCACGCCAATTTTAGTTGCAAGAGCATTATTAAAAAATTTTTCATCGGCGCTCCACCAAAATGGATTATTGATCACTGCTGTTCCGCTGATCGCAGCGTTTTTTAAATAAGCGCGGTAAAAAGGAACATCCTGCGAAATGCGGTCAATAATAACAGCATAACCACTCGATTCGCCCTGCATCACTTTATCAATGCGAACAGGTTCGGCAACGATGCCGTCAACATTTTTACTGTTCACTCTTTCTACAAATGCCATAGGGAAACTTCTTTCTTTTCCAAAGAGAACACCGATCTTTTTCATCTGTATATTTTTTATTGTTTTATTTGTCAGATGTAATTCGCCATTAAAATTTTCTTCGTATTCATATAAACTACTTGAAAATTTTACTGGCTCATTTCATTGAAATATTTTTAGTTAAGTTAATAAGAATAATCTGATTTTATGTCCGGAATTTTTATTCATAATCAAATGGTCAAGTATCCGAAAGTCGGAAAGTTTTCAATTAAAATGTAATTTTCTTTCAGACTTTGCTGACTTTCCAACTTCTGACTTATTTTTGAAATTATGCAAGATAACCCCACGGAAATTTTACAAGAAAGTGTAGAATTAGAATCGGAGCTGCTTAATAGAACTGTAAAAGTTGATTTTTATTTGCCTACTAATATTTCCGATTCCTCTACAATGAGTTTGTTGCTCATCAATGACGGGCAGGATATGGAAAAACTTCAGTTCTCATCAATGCTGGAAGAATTGTATGCTGAAAATATGATTGAACCATTATTATGTATCGGAATCCAGGCGGGCGAAAGAAAGATGGAATATGGAACCGCAAAGATTTTGGATTATAAAAAAAGAGGAGCAAGATCGCAGGCGTACACGGATTTTATTTTTGAAGAATTGCTTCCTTTCACCCATAAAAATTATAACGTTCCGGCATTTAAAGAAAAAGCATTTGCCGGATTTTC
>DATHPY010000363.1:0-2419 GCA_035483315.1 Puia sp.
AAACCGGGAGAAGCGGCGAAATATTAATGGCGGGTTGATAGTTTATAGTTGATGGTTGATAGTTTGTGAGATCACTCCCACTAGCTACTTGCTACTTCCAATTAATAATACAGCGGATGAAATTTCACGCCATCTTCTTTATTCCATTCTAAAGCTGGTGAAATAGTTTTAAATACGTAGTTGAATTTGAGTAAGGTTTTTCCAAAATAAGAAAGATCGTCAATCCGATACAGATCAGTATCAAATGAAAAATAAAATTGACGGTAACGTTTGAAGTCAGGAATTTTTTGTCCGTTTATTTCTGAAGGGTTTTTTACAGCGCCGATCATTCCTTCTGCGCCATAACCAAATGAAGCATTTAACCAATTGGGAAAATTTGCTTTTGCCGGTAAAAAAGATGCGATGTTTATGGAAAGCCAATAAGTTTGTCCGTTATAATCTTTGATTATTCTTTCACTCCAATTACTTCCCAATTCCTGCGGATAATATTTCGCAAACATGGTGTAATGCCAGGAAAATTTTAAACTGATGCGTTGTTGATTCCACATCCATTGCTGCCCTTGGAATAATAAACAACCAGAAAGATTCGCCATCATATCGCCGATTGAAAATCCCCACTTTGCTGAATGCCCGTCGAGAATCTCGATCATCGTCATAAAACTTAATGCAGTGAGTGAGCCGATAGCTGCTGCAGGCGCAGGTTTTACGCCAGCCCATCTAAAAAAATCGCTTTGAATGGTAGCAATATTATACGCTGTTGTTGCATGACCAACTTTGTCCATATTCAGCCATTCATTATTGTCGTTGAACAAATGAAATTTGCTGTGCGGAAATTTTTTATACCACAAATAATTTAATCCGAAAGTAACAGCACTTGCAAGAACTGATTCGGAAATAATTATTCCCGCTCCGCGTGATGAATTATATTTTATGGAAGGCTCAAAAAAATCGCGCTGTGCAAAAGTGGATTCGGTTAAAAAAGAAATCAGTAATAATGAAAATAAAAATTTCATTGCGCAAGGGTTAATCTATACTTATTTTTAAAAATTGAAATTATGCCTTTTGTATGAACTATGATTTTAGATCGATTTGGATATCCCGCAAAAAAATTTGGCCACCGAGGAACACAGAAGTGAAGAGGTTCGCAGAGAATCTCTGTGAACCTCTTAATACTCTGCGGCTCTCTGTGGCAAAAAAATAATTGATATTTAATTGCAATTTAGAAATTAAACCCGCAGCTTAATAGTAGCAATGCCGATGAATCTCGCCTAAGGCGAGACGACGCAACGATACTTAATAGAATTACGATCGCCGGTTTAATAAAAACTGTAATCCTAAAAATCTTATAATCCTGTAAATCCTGGTTCAGACATTTTAATCAACAGTTTGCCCACAATTCGTCGTTCGCAATTCATCATTCACAAATAGAATCTTAACTTGCATTCATGCACCAATACCTCGATTTGCTTCAGCATATTTTAGACAACGGCGTTTCAAAAACAGACCGCACGGGAACGGGAACGATGAGTCGTTTTGGCAGTCAACTGCGTTTTGATCTTCAAAAAGGTTTCCCGATGGTGACGACAAAAAAACTGCACTTAAAAAGTATTATTTACGAATTGCTCTGGTTTTTAAAAGGCGAAACGAATATTAAATATTTGAATGAACATGGCGTGAGTATCTGGAATGAATGGGCTGATGAAAATGGTGAGCTCGGACCGGTTTACGGAAAACAATGGCGCAGTTGGGAAGGCGCGGATGGAGTTGTGGTTGACCAAATTTCGCAGGTGATCGCGCAAATAAAAAGAACTCCTGATAGCCGGCGGTTAATTGTGAGCGCGTGGAATGTTGCCGAATTGCCAAAGATGGCGCTGATGCCATGTCATGCGTTGTTTCAATTTTATGTCGCGGATGGAAAATTAAGTTGCCAATTATATCAACGAAGCGCAGATGTTTTTTTAGGAGTGCCTTTTAATATTGCATCGTACGCGCTGCTAACGATGATGATCGCGCAGGTTTGCGACCTGGAAGTTGGTGAATTTGTACACACTTTTGGCGATGTACATTTATACAACAATCACATTGAGCAGGCCAAATTACAATTGACAAGAACTCCTTTTGCGTTGCCGACAATGAATATAAATACGTCAGTGAAAAATATTTTTAATTTTGAATTTGAAGATTTCAAGTTAGAAAATTATCGAAGTCACCCGACGATAAAAGCGGCGGTAGCGGTGTGAGCCCTGTCCCCTAAAGGGGAACTTAGGACGAAAATTCTAATTAATAAATGGCATCTTCAATCTTATCATAATTTTTAAATTAAATTCCCTTTTAGGGGATAGGGGCATGACCATCTCTCTCATTGTGGCGGCGTCAGAAAATAATGTGATTGGAAAAAACAATCAGTTGCTGTGGCGTT
>DATHPY010000364.1:0-3653 GCA_035483315.1 Puia sp.
GCGTCACGGCTTGATCCGATAGAAGCGCTTCGGTATGAATAGTGAATAGTGAATGGTGAATAATACACCGAGCCATCAGACGGCTACAAAGAATAACAAATTTTAAAAGAGGAGCATGCCGTCAGATGCCTATTGTTGAAAATTTTCCCCGCAATTAATTTTCCATTACTACGTTGTTAATGATGAAATTTTTCTTGACTCTTGCTAAGAATAATTGTAAATTGGTATTGTAAGGATTTAATCTAAGAAAAAAATCAAACGCTTCCGCAATATATTTTACTAATCCCCTTTTCCCTCTGACAGCTTGCTAATGGTTTACCATTAACATTTATCAAAACTTAAAAAATGTTCTTATGAAACTACAAGCATCCCCGTGCATTCACAAAAAAAGAAAGACAATCGAATTTAATATTCGACTTAATGCTGCGTCTCACATTACATTATCAGGAAGTTTTAATCATTGGGCAAAAGATGAATTTGAAATGAAGCCGAATAAAAACGGCGTATGGAAAATTGAAATTCCGATGCCCCCGCACGGAAAATATTATTACAAGTTTTGCATTGATGAAAAAATGTGGATGGAAGATATTGAAAATCCATTGCGCGAGCCCGATGGCGTAACAGGATGGAACAGTGTGCTGACCGTGTGAAAGAATTTTTGAAAAGAAAAGACAGAGACTTTTTTCATAATGTTGCGAAGTCTGGAGACTTCGCAGAGCACTAGCAACGTTAGACCACGCAAAGAAGTGTTAATCTTAATCTGCGACTAAAATTCTCTATATAAACGCCCGTTTGTATTATCATAATTCAAAAAATTATTTGCGTTGGGTTTATAAAGCGTAAAAGTCTCTTTAATAAATCTTGTAAGAAATGGGAAAGTAATTTTAGTTGGAGAAGCAGTCCGAATAGTTTTTATAATTACACCGTTTTGCTCAAATGTAAATTTAAATAGTACTCCTCAAGTACTGGTAATATCAGGGCTTTTATTTTTATATTGAGACCCATCTTTTAAAAAACAACTATCAATTAAATCATTATAGTAAATATTATTATTTTGTGAGAATGAAATACTGTCTTTATTATAGAGCTTTTTTTATCAGCAATAGAATCAATGTTTGTAAAATAGGCAGGCGGAACAAGAGCTGCCATAGCAATAACATACAATTTTTTTGCTGAGACGCTATCTAATACCGAATAAACAATTTTAATGTTTTCGTTATTTCTGTATATGTCAATGCGAAACGAATAATATTCATCAAAAGTCACTTGGCTTTCCAATGCTCTAATATTAATATGCTGATTTGAATTTTGTCCACGCACTATTATGCATTCACATATTAGAATGAAATAAATAAAACCAAAATATTTCACTTGATTTATTTTTCTTGTGACTTCACAGAGTAAGGAATTTCCCAACTTCATATTTCATACCTCATACTTCTACTTCGACACCAAAACGTCAAACATTTTTTCCGCTACAAATTCATTTCCTTTTGGATTAAGATGAACGCGATCAACTGTAAGAATTCCGGATTCTTTATTATCAGGATTATTTTTTAAGTTGTACGTGAGAAAGTCTTCACGCAGATCAACTAATTCGCAACGATAATTTTTTGCAAGTCCGCGAATGATTTGTGCATATTTATTCAGATCACCATCTTGCTGATTGGTAAAATCAGTTTTTTCACCGATACATGCAGGTGTAACTAAAATTACGCGAACTCCTTTGTCCTGTAATTTTTTGATGATCGCCTTATAAAATTTTTCAAATTTATCTGCATCAGTTCCCGTTCCTGAACTCACCTTATGCCAAACATCATTTACACCAACCCAAATAAAAACTATATCAGGGTCTTTTGATAACACATCGTCTTCAAGTCGCAAATACAAATCGTACACTTTATTTCCGCCAATACCGGCGCCAATCAATTCATAATTTTTTGCCACTCCTTTTTGCTCAAGCATCTCTCCCATCTTTATAATATAACCACCGGGGTTTGCTCCCATTTGCGTAATGGAATCTCCAAAAAAAATAACCCGTTTT
Organism: Puia sp.; assembly: GCA_035483315.1. Lineage (GTDB taxonomy): Bacteria > Bacteroidota > Bacteroidia > Chitinophagales > Chitinophagaceae > Puia. Next base: position 2,045 of record DATHPY010000364.1, read on the forward strand.
GATTTTTCTGTCATCATGGAAGAAACAAGAATGAATAATGCCGCTGCAAAAGCAAACCGTAAAAATAATTTCATATAGCTGATTTTTATTTCAAATCTACAATTTGAACAGGATAAGCGCGCACTTTAATGCGATTAATAATTTCGATGCAGGCTCTTGTATTATGATAAGGACATTTCCAGAATCCAATTTTATCCTGGTTCGTCATCACTGAATTGTCTTCATTAACTCCCCAAAACCATTCGCCATTTTTTTTATCCCTGATATATTTTTTTACAAATTCCCAGCTCTTTAATGATTGTTCGAAATACCTTTTCTGCTGTGAAATTTGAAATGCGTTAAAATATCCAATCATCGCTTCCGCTTGCACCCACCAATGTTTTTCGTTGTTCAAAAGTTCATTTTCCTTTTCATAACGCAAACCGCCATCGTATTCCCAACCTTCCGATGCAGCTTCGGTTATTTTCAGAGCTTGCGATTTCATAGTGATCATCCATCCATTATGACTGATAATTTCCGCGGCATATTGTAGTAACCACGCTGCTTCTATTTCATGACCGTATGAAATCAAATCAGATTTTGCGACCCAATTCTCATCAAAAAATAAAATTAAATGGTGAGTTTTATTATCAATAAAATGATGCGCAAAAACTTCAAGAAGGTTTTCTATCTGCATTCCTAAAAAACTATCCTGCCAGATGCTGTACAAATTTGTATACGCTTCGAGCACATGCAAATTCGTATTCATTGTTCTTGCAAAATTCGCATCTTTCTCACTCAATCGCAAATCTTCAATCGTTTTCCAGTTATGTGTGAACGCTTCAAAATATCCTTTGTGTTTTTCATCGTAGCCGCGTTTTTCAATTGTCTTGAAAAGCGCTATTGCATTATCCGCTATGCTATCTTCATGCGCGGCTTTATAATATTCGCTGAAAGCGTACAAACAAAATGCAAGTCCGTAAATTTGTTTTCGATTATTTGAAACTTCTCCTTTGTGATCCACGCTCCAAAAAACACCGCCATATCTTCTATCATAAAAATGGTCGAGGATGTAATGATAAGCGCGTTTTGCAAAAATGAGGTACTCCTCTTTTTTTGTGTGATTATATGCGGCAGAGAATGCCCATAAAATTCTTGCATTTAACACAACTCCTTTTTCTGCGTCTTTAAAAATATTATTATCAGCATCAACTTTTCCATAAAAACCGCCATGATCGTTATCGGGTGCATAGTTCATCCAATACTTCAAAATGTTTTCCAGCTCCTGCTGTAATTCTTTTTTATATTGTTGAACCGGGTTGTGCATTATTAAAAATTATGAGACCATTAATTTGTTACGCCTGATAATTGATTTATTCTTACTGATAATTTTATTCAATGTATTTACAGATGTTGCGGAAGTAAATCCGTCTTCCGGAGTGTGCATCACATAATCCAGCAATTTGTTAATCGTTGTTGTTGCAACATGCAGTCGTGTATCGGATGAAGCATAATAAATATAAACTGTTCCATCATCATCAGATATCCATCCATTGGAAAATACTACATTGGAAACATCGCCAACTCTTTCCTCACCTTCAGGCGCTAAAAAATAACCGCCAGGTTTATA
>DATHPY010000365.1:0-3879 GCA_035483315.1 Puia sp.
AAAGTGAGGAACATCAAATTCGTTTTCGGCGTTTTACCAGGAGCTAATAAATTAACTCCGGTGTCAGTTGCCATACTCCAGTTGTTATGCTTACCATTTCCATTAATTCCTGCAAATGGTTTTTCATGCAGAAGAACGCGAAGTTTATGTCTGCGTGCAACTCTGTCCATAATATCCATCATCAGTAAATTGTGATCAACGCCAACGCTCACTTCTTCAAAAATAGGAGCGCATTCAAATTGCGACGGAGCAACTTCATTGTGACGTGTGCGTAATGGAATTCCAAGTTTGTAACCTTCTTCTTCAAAATCTCTCATGAACGCATATATTCTTTCCGGAATTGAACCGAAATAATGATCTTCCAATTGCTGACCTTTTGCAGGTGAATGCCCGAAAACCGTTCTGCCACTCATTACCAAATCAGGACGCGCATTGAACAATCCTTCATCAATAACAAAATATTCCTGCTCCCAACCTAATGTTGCGGTAACTTTAGTAACATTTTTGTCGAAGTAATGACAAACATCAACTGCAGATTTATCTAACGCAGCAAGCGCTTTTAATAACGGCGCTTTATAATCCAAAGATTCGCCAGTGTAAGAAACAAATATGGTAGGAATGCAAAGTGTTTTTCCCTGACCAATCTCCATAATAAATATTGGAGAAGATGGGTCCCAGCCAGTGTAACCACGCGCTTCAAAAGTTGCACGCAAACCACCGCTTGGAAATGAAGATGCATCAGGTTCTTGTTGTATCAATGCGGCGCCATCAAATTCTTCAATTGGTGTGCCATCACTTTTTAATGTAAAAAATGAGTCATGTTTTTCAGCCGCAGTTCCAGTTAACGGTTGAAACCAGTGAGTAAAGTGAGTTACTCCTTTTGCTTCTGCCCATTGACGCAAACCTGCAGAAATCTGATTTGCGACTGATCTGTCAATTCTTTTTCCGTTCTTAACAGAAGAAGCAAGACTTTTATAAGCCTCATCACTTAAAAATTCGCGTGCAGTTTTTAAACCAAATACATTTTCTCCAAAGATCGCAGTAATCTTGGTTGATCCGGCCACTTTTACTTCTGCCGTTGTGCTTAAGTTATCAATTGATTTAAATCGTAAAGATGACATGTCTTAGTTGTTTTTTGCGAAACTAAATGATTAGAATTAATAAACAAAAATTTTTAAAATATGTTAATAAAATGCATTTAATAGTGAATATTTTGATATCTTTTTATGATTGAAGTGAAAAAAACATTCAATTTTAATTCAAAGTGTTAGATTAATAAAAATTTTAATTTGAGTGATTTGTAATTTGAGATAATCACAATTAAAGTAAGGAGTAGTAATTCAGGAATTGCTTTGTACCTCACTATTGCACCGGGAAACGGAACGATATAACCTATTAGTAATATTAAGCTGAGTCCATAAAATAAAAACAAAAGCAATATTGGATTTGTGAGATATACTTTCCAATTTTTTTCCGGGGAGAAAAATAAAAAAAATATAAAAACCCAGAAGACGACAATATCAAGCGCTGAAACAATCTGAAGAATTCCTTTAGCTTCCCAAACAAATGGGCGTAAGAAAGTATTTGAAAAAGCCTGTGGCGTTATTTTTAAAAAACTCAGGAAAGAAGGTTGCAGCGAATCTAATTTGAAAACTGTATTCCCGCGCAATTGAAAAAATTCCTGTTGACGGGATGCCATCGCTGCGGGCAAATTACTTTTTTTAGAGATCAGTGAACTACCAAAAAAAATAATTGCGGATAAGGTATAAACAATCGCAAAAACTGAAAAATATTTTCGTTTGTACCTGAACGTTAGCAGCCAGCTTAAAAAAGCAGGAATAAAAACCAATAAAAAAACGCCTCTGAAAACAATCATTCCTGCAACACCGGTCAAAGAAAGTATGATATAAGATATTTTGTGATTAGTGAAACATTTTGCAGAATAGTAAATGGTAATCATTATAAAAAGAAATATCAATCCTTCACCACGGATTCCGCTTAGCCAAAATGAAGTTGTCGGAAAAAAAAATAAAATGATGATGAGAATATTTTTTTTTGCTGGAAAGTATTTCAACAACATTTTGAGTAAAAGAAACGGACCCCAGAAAACAAGGAAATCAAAAAATAATGCGTCTATATAATAATTCCCCCTGCTGAAGATATTAAACACAGCCAATAATTTTCTTAGCGTCCAATATTCAACATCGTAGAGATATATTTTTAAACCCTGAAAAAAACTATTTCCGGAAAAATCAGAAGCTGGCGAAAAATCGTTTATGAATTGCAGCGGCTGATGAATCATTTTTTGATATTCGGGCAAAGAATCTTTAAAAAACCACCAGGTATCATCGCCACCATAAGTATGTAGAAAAATATAGCCGTATAAACAACCAAGAAATACTTTAAATGAAAACGCAGCGGTTATTTTCCCAAAACCAATCCCGGGTAATTTTTTTTTAATGATCCGGTTAGTGATGAGCAGAAGTAAAATAAAATATATTGCAAAAAGAAGGACCGCCATTATAAAAATGATTTTCAATACTAATGTACGGTTCAAATCTATACATTTGAATTTAATATTGATTCATGGACGACATTCAGAGTGGAAATAAAAAATTAATTGCTTTTGTATCTAACAGTGCATGGTCTGTTTACAATTTCAGGCTTGATGTTATTCGCCAACTTTACAAAAGTGGGTATTCAATTCTTATTATCACGCCTGATGATGATTTTTCGCATTTTTTAGTGGATGAAGGCTGTCAATATGTTTCTGTAAATTTTAATAATCGCTCCAAAAACCCTTTTAACGATTTCACTCTTTACCGTAAGCTGAAATCAATTTATAAAAAACATCGCCCTGATCTTATTTTTCATTACGTTATCAAACCAAATATTTATGGATCCCTTGCTGCAGCAAAATATTCTTTAAAATCCGTTTCAGTAATTACCGGTCTTGGTTATTCTTTCGACAGAAAAAATTGGCTGTACGAGCTCATAAAATTTCTTTACAAAAAAGCTTTGAAAAAAACAAAAGAAGTTTGGTTTCTAAATAATGAAGACGCAAATATATTTACAAGCGAAAAAATTGTGAATATTAAAAAGATAAAAATTTTACCAAGTGAAGGAGTGAACACGGAATTTTTCTCTCCCGATTTTAAAACTTCATTACAGCGAAAAAATAATTTCACTTTTTTAATGAGTACGCGTTTGTTAAGAAGTAAAGGCGTTTCTGTTTATGTGGATGCTGCAAGAATTCTAAAGAAAAAAAATTATAAAGTAAATTTTGAATTGATAGGTTTTTTCGAAAAAAATCATCCTGATTCTATCACCGAAGAAGAATTAAAAAAATGGCAAACCGAAGGATTGATAAACTATAGCGGTTTTGCAAAGGATGTTCGTGAATATTTAATTAATGCGGATTGTTTTGTTTTTCCGTCTTTTTATAACGAGGGAATTCCACGTTGTTTGATGGAAGCAGCAAGTATGGAATTACCAATTATTACTTCATTCAGCCGTGGTTGTAAAGAAGTGGTGAGCAATAGCCTGAATGGTTTTGTATGCAATTTGAATGATCCTTTTGATGTTGCTGATAAGATGGAAAAAATGATCAATCTTTTGCCGAAAGAACGCAAACGAATGGGGAAGAATGGACGCGAATTGGTCATTAAAAAATTCAATGTAAAGCAAATAATAGAAGAATACGAAAGAACGCTTGCTAAAATATTAAAATCGTAAGTTAAAATAAGCAGAATTATTTTTGTTATGGATTAATTGGTGATAAAATTATAAATAAGATTTATGCCGTGTTCGTACTTTTGCTTTTTAGAAAACGAAAATGGAAATAACAGTTAAAACCGCCGAAGAATTAAGGCTCACTCC
>DATHPY010000366.1:0-4012 GCA_035483315.1 Puia sp.
AACAAATAATGATAATTTTGTGATTAGCTAATTAGCAAATTTGCTAATTAGCTAATCACAAAATTATCATTATTTGTTCGAACTATTTAATAATCTCCGTAACCTGTCCCGCGCCCACTGTACGCCCACCTTCACGAATAGCGAATTTCAAACCTTTTTCCATCGCTATCGGCTGAATCAATTTTACAGAAAGTGATGTATTATCACCAGGCATTACCATTTCTGTTCCTGCCGGTAATTCTACTTCTCCTGTAACATCCGTTGTACGAAAATAGAATTGAGGACGATATTTATTGAAGAATGGAGTATGACGTCCACCTTCTTCCTTGCTCAACACATACACTTCACCTTTGAATTCAGTGTGCGGAGTGATTGAACCTGGTTTGCAAAGAACCATACCACGACGGATCTGATTTTTTTCAATACCACGCAATAACAATCCTGCATTATCACCAGCTTCACCTTCATCCAATAGTTTGCGGAACATTTCAACACCAGTAACTGTAGAAGTTAACGGAGCTTCCATCAAACCAACTATTTCAATTCCTTCACCTACTTTAATACGACCTCTTTCAATACGACCTGTTGCAACTGTTCCGCGTCCTGTGATAGAAAATACATCTTCCACAGACATGAGGAATGGTTGATCAACCGGACGAGGAGGCAATGGAATATAACTGTCAACAGCTGCCATTAATTCATCAATTGCAGCAACCCATTTTTCATCACCAGCTAATGCACCAGTTGCAGAACCTTTAATGATTGGTGTATTATCTCCATCGAAACCGTAGAATGTAAGTAATTCACGGATCTCCATTTCAACAAGTTCCAATAATTCAGGATCATCAACCAGGTCAACTTTATTCATAAAAACAACCATGCGCGGAACACCAACCTGGCGCGCGAGCAAAATGTGTTCTTTTGTCTGAGGCATCGGACCATCAGTTGCAGCAACAACTAAAATTGCACCATCCATCTGCGCAGCTCCCGTAATCATATTTTTTACATAGTCAGCGTGACCAGGACAATCCACGTGGGCGTAATGCCTGTTAGCTGTTTGATATTCTACGTGAGCGGTGTTAATAGTGATACCACGCTCTTTTTCTTCAGGAGCGGCATCAATTTCATCATACTTTTTAGCTGTAGCCAAACCCTTCTTTGAAAGAATGGTTGTAATAGCTGCAGTTAAAGTTGTTTTACCATGGTCAATGTGACCAATAGTTCCAACGTTCACGTGAGGTTTGTCCCTCTTGAAGGTCTCTTTTGACATCGTTATTGTTTTAAATTGTAATTTTTAAATTAAAAACTATCCGCCAACCGTTAGCGGAAGATAGTTATATTTTTATTTAATCAACGTTTGTAATTCTAATCATCATCTTTGCGTCGCACTCTTGTGCAGTAATAACTCTATTCAACTATGGTTCATAATCTTCAATCTCACAAAAAACGCAATCGAAATTCTTAATTGTCAATTCTCCATTATCAATTAATCAGAGCCGTTAAAGGGAATTGAACCCTTGACCTCTTCCTTACCAAGGAAGTGCTCTACCACTGAGCTACAACGGCGTGTCAAATCAAGTTGACAGTTGACCGTTGTTAGTTGACAGTTATCTGCCAACTGTCATCTCAACGCTGAGCGGAAGACGAGGTTCGAACCCGCGACCTACAGCTTGGAAGGCTGTCGCTCTACCAACTGAGCTACTTCCGCGAAAAAATTAGCTAATTTGATAATTAACTAATGTGCTAATTCAGCACAAAAAATTTAAAAGAACTTTTTATTTATTCTTAATTAGCGCATCATCGCATTCCCTAATTTGCTAATTAACCTGTGGGCAAGGATGGATTCGAACCACCGAACTCGTAAGAGGACAGATTTACAGTCTGTTGTCGTTGGCCACTTGACTACTTGCCCATTTGAGCCACTTGTCGGAATCGAACCAACGACCTACTGATTACAAATCAGTTGCTCTACCAGCTGAGCTAAAGTGGCATTTTTTTATTCGATACCTCTGCCAGCTATTACTATTTCTGGCAACTGATGATTTTCAATCCTGCAAAGAACTTTACAATGCGCACATTATCACCTCTTTTTTTGAGGAATGCAAAGGTAAGCGAATTTGTTAAATTCAAAAATTTTGTATTGCTTTTTTTCCACCCGTTATGTGGAGAAAATTAAACTCAAGTTGGTAATAACGAAAAAAAAGGCCTTCTATTTCAGAAGACCTTATGAGATTCGGGGGTTATTAAAACTCTTTGACTTTTTTTTCTTCATTTGAATAACAAGAGAGGCGAACGCACAATCAAAACATTCTTCAAACGACTTACAACAATGCTTTACAAAAAACTGATGCTGCGGTATCCAAACGCTTATTTCAACCACTTTATCTTTTATGGTGTGCGCTATATTATCTAATTTCAAAAAAACGTCTACACTGATTATTCCATTCTGAAAAGTGTTTAATTTATTTAATTTTTTTGTTACATAATTTATCAATTTAACATCGGCATTAAAATGCACGGCATGAATGCTAATCTTCATAACAATCTTTTTTAAACAAAAAATAAATTAAAGAACTAAACAAAGCTTGCACTGAATTCCAACATAATGAAGTTAATATTTTTGCAGTGCTTTTCCAAATAAATAAGACGGGATTAAGCTTTCCTTTACGCTTTTGGATGTGCTTTTTTATAGACATCCTTTAATTTTTCGATAGTGTTATGCGTATAAATTTGCGTTGCTGCCAAGCTGGAATGACCAAGTAATTCTTTCACCGAATTTAAATCCGCTCCATTGTTTGTAAGATGTGTTGCAAAAGTATGTCGGAGAACGTGCGGACTTTTTTTATCAATAGTCGTTACACTGCCGAGATATTTCTTTACAGCGAGGTAAACATATTTTGTATAAAGTTTTTTTCCGGATTTATCCACGAGCAAATAGGTGTTATCGTATTTCTCCAAAAGCTTTTTTTTATTCTGCGCATATTCTTTTATTGCATTGTTTAATTCTGCACTTACCGGAATAATTCTTTCTTTATTTCCTTTTCCCAGCACTTTTATCATTCTACTTTTGTGATCAATATTCGATTCTTTCAAATTCACCAATTCGCTAAGTCGCATTCCGGTATTGTAGAAAATAGCTAATAATAATTCATCTGTTTGTCCTCTCCAGTCTTCCGGAAATTCTATTTGTGAAAACAAATTATTTATATCTTTTTGTTCAACAAAAACCGGCAATCGTTTTTTATTTTTTGGCAAAACAATATTTGTCAGTGGCATAATTTCGAGAACGCCTGTCCGCAATTGGTATTTGAAAAAAGATTTTAGAACCGATATTTTTCTATTGATTGATTTGGAAGAAAGCTCATTGCTTTTTAAAGATGCAAGCCAGCTTCTGATAAACGAAGAATTGACTTCCTGTAAAGAAATTTTTCCAAAATCTTTTTTTAAAAATTGAGAAAATTGGGTGAGGTCGTCGTGGTAACTTCTTACTGTGTATTGAGAATACCGTTTTTCGAATTTTAAATAATCAATAAAAGATTGAATGGATCTTTCCAAAATAAAATGGATTGTGGTTTGCCAAAATTATTAAATTAATTGCGCATCCGATATTCTATATAAAACAAAAAGCCGCTTTCGAAAAAGCAGCTTTACAATATTATTATTATACGGTAATTAAATTTTAATCAATTTTGCCACTGGCAATTTGCTGGCGATAAACAGCCTTCAATACTTCGCCTCTGCGTTTCACAGAAGGTTTAGTATATGACTGACGCTCTCTGAGTTGCAACAGCACTTTCGCTTTTTCGAATTTTTTCTTGTACTTTTTGAGCGCTTTATCAATATTTTCGCAATCCTTTGAATCAATTATCAGCATAAATAATCCTTTTTAATTTGAGGAACGCAAAGTTAAAACGAAAATCCGAAATTAGGAAATTGAAATTTTAAACAGATCTTTTATCATGTTCACAGGAATTATTGAAGATATTGGCAAAATTGTAAAGATATCGACCAA
>DATHPY010000367.1:0-3104 GCA_035483315.1 Puia sp.
AACTAATTTTCTAAAAACTAAAATTTGAAACTCAAGATCATTTTTAGTTTCCAGTTTTAAAATTTAGTTTTTTAATTGACGAATGACCAGAAAAATCCGAAACGAATTTGTAAACCTTTATCAGGATAATTTGGTGCGAGATAATTGAAGTTATTAAATCCGAAACCGCCGGAGCCACCAACTTGTAAAGTATTCAGATTTTCCGCACGGATATAAGCCGTAAAGCTGCGAAGGCGAATATTAAGATAACCGGTTACATCAGGCAAATGTTGACGGATAGTGGTATCGTTTTGAATAAAGAATTGTCCGTTTGGAGCAGAATAATTATCTGCTTTGTAACCTGTGTAATAACGGATGTCTAATCCAAAAGAAAGATCGAGATTTTTATATCCAAAATTTCCTTCGTACGAAAATTGATTACGTGTAACCATCACCGGTATATGCACCGGCGTTGCACCAGCCTGTTGCTGAACAGTGAGTGATGTTCTCCAAATTAAATGCCTGTGCCAGATGAATTTTTTTTCGGCCGTTATTTCCAGCACATTGAAAGGAGAGGATTGCTGATTTTCCTTGTAGTAATCGGTAAAGTAATGATAATTATTAACGAGATAATAATTTCCTGAGAGATGGAAATTATGTAAAGGCTGATCGAGTGATGCAAATAAATGAGTGATGTTTTCTTTGCTGAAATTTTGATCTGATTGAAAACTAAAACTGCTGGCGCGGTCGTATGCAAACGACGGAGTTCGGTTCGTATTTTGAAAACCAACCTGCAAATAACCTATTTGTTTACTGATGTATCGCCGCAACGTAATATAGGTGCTGTAATTTGCAGCATAAATTCCGGCGAGATAGAATTTCCCGTTTGCTTCAATATCCCATTTTTGATTTCGTGTTTTATTGCGATATTCTCCGTGCAGAAAAAAGTTGTAAAAAGAAGTTGAACTGCTGTCAAAAATTCCGCCGAGATATTCAGCGGTAGCGCCAATCTTAATAAATTGTTGTGGATTTTTTGGCTCAGGAAACTGGTACAAAGAAAAATCGTTTAGCATTTGTCGCCAGTAATCCTGTTTGGAAAAAGAATCGCGGGAAAAATTTATTGTATATGGCGAATTTGAAGTGGTGTAATTATAGTGTGAAGCATAATATGCCGAGTCAATATCATTATCAGTAAAATTATATTTGTAGGTGCTGCATTGAATGGTATGTTCTGCGCGGAAGAAAGGATAAAATAATGGAATTACTGTGCTGTCGGTTACGATAGAATCTTTTTTTCCGATTATATCATATTGCTGCCGGAGCATGTAGGTTGTGGTTTGATATTTTGTTCCCGTAAGCATTGCTTGAGAATAAGGTCCATCCGCATATGGGCTTCCTTGCCCAAGATTTGTTGGAACCGTTGTGTGATCAGTAAATGTAATGGAATCAAGGTCTGCTAAATTCTGTAATCCTCCATTGTCTGCCGATTGTATTTTATTTCCAATGAAAATGAGAAAAGCCTGGTAACGTTTATTGAGAGATTGATACCATGAACTGAAACGGTAATTGTTGTGGTTGGTATTTTGACTTTGAAAAGTTCCTGAAGAACTTATTAAACGATATTGAATTGCGGCATTCCAGTTTGGTTTGATGTTTTGTGTATGAATGATGCCGATATATTGTTCTTTTTTGCTGCCAAGCAAATATCCAAGTTCGGTGTACGGACGTGTTGTATTGTAAAAACGCGTTTCATCAACGGTGAACAGGTAAGGATCGTACGAGTGAAACCCCGGATCCCAACCGGTTTGCATAAGCGGCGTAAAAATAAGATTGTGTGAAGGTGTTCCGTAATTACCAAGATCAGTATAATTCCATGGTAATGGATATTTTTTTGTAAAATCATAAATAGTGGAATCTAATTTTTTCAACCTGCTGGAATCGAGAAACCGGTAATTGATGGTGATGGAATCTTCCAGCCCTGTACGATGTTGCAGTGTGCTGTCCTTACCCTTGCCGCCGCCGCGGTTTCTGAATTTTGAAGCCATATCATCTTGCGCATGCAGAGATAAGGCCACTCCCAAAAAAAATATTATAATGCTGATCTTCTTATTCACTATCAAAAATATACCCGACAAATTAATTAATAAACGTTTGCTGCCGGTTATTGTAACGTTAATATTATAATTCAGCTATCAATTGTTTAAAAATGGCTGCCAGTTTGGGTTCTGCGTTTGCGGCTGCCTGCAGTACTTCTTCGTGAGTGATGATATTATCCTCTTCGCGTATACCCATGTCCGTTATAACGCTTACGGCTACCACTTTAATCCCTGCATGAACTGCAGCAATCACTTCCTGCACGGTGCTCATGCCCACAACATCGCCCCCGGCGAAATGTAAAAATTTATATTCGGCGCGGGTTTCAAATGTTGGCCCGGTAACGCCTGCGTACACGCCTTCTTTTAAAGATATGTTTAATTTGACAGCGATCGTTTTTACTTTGCTGATGAGTTGTTTATTGTAAGGCTCGCTCATGTCCGGAAAGCGCAAACCGAGTTCGTCATGATTTTTTCCGATGAGCGGATTAACTGTTAACAAACTGATGTGATCTTTAATGATCATCAGGTCGCCAACTTTGAATGATGGATTAATTCCCCCGGCAGCATTTGAAACCAATAAAATTTCAACTCCTAAAAATTTCATTACTCTTATCGGGAAAACAACTTGTTGCGGCGTGTATCCTTCATAATAATGAAATCTTCCCGACATGGCGACAACATTCTTCCCGCTTAATTTCCCGAATATTAATTTGCCATGATGACCTTCCACAGTAACAACAGGAAAATGCGGAATCTCATCATAAGAAATTTCTTTTTCAACAATAATTTCTTTTGCAAGATTTCCCAATCCGCTTCCCAGAACGATTCCAATTTCAGGCTTTGCTGAATAAATTTTTTTTATGAATGATGTAGTTTCTTTCAACTGTTCAATAATATCTGTGGACATATTCCTGCTAATATTTAATAAGATGTGGCGCAAATATAAGAAAGCGTTATGCAATAGGGTTAGTTGTTATTGATACTATAGGTTTGACAAGACTTATTACGATCATTAAAATTCGGAGGGCT
>DATHPY010000368.1:0-2934 GCA_035483315.1 Puia sp.
GGTGTTGAGCGTTTTGGATGAATTGTTTGAACGGTTGAAGCGGATTTGCACAGACTTCTTATTTTTACTTCTTTTATGAATTGCACTGCGACTAACTTATCATACCAACAGACAGGATATTTTTCCAAACTGATAATTGATTATTTAAATGGAGAAGGATCATTGACTCCGTTTTATAAACATCCTGTTTCTATTGAAGGGATAAAATCGGCTATACATGACCGTTGGCAATTTAAAACAAACAGAACGGTTTTAGTCGATGAATTGAACAAACAATACAATTCTGTAACAACTTTTGATATTGTTGCAAAGAATATAAAAAAACTTACTACTGAAAATACTTTCACCATAACAACCGCGCATCAACCAGCAATTTTTACAGGAACATTATTTTTCATTTATAAGATCCTTCACACCATAAGATTGGCAAAACATTTATCGGAACAATTACCGCAGTACAATTTTGTTCCGGTTTATTATATGGGAAACGAAGATGCCGATCTTGATGAATTGAACCACATTTATCTTGATAATCAAAAAATAGTTTGGGATACAAAACAAAAAGGCGCTGTTGGAAGAATGAAAACGAAGGGGCTTGAAAAAATTATTCAAAGGATTGAAGGAGAATTTTCTGTTCAGCCCTCTGGAAAAAAATTAGTTGATTTACTGAAAGATTGTTATTTAAAAAGTGAGACTGTGCAATCTGCAACTTTTTCCCTTATTAATAAATTGTTTGGCGAATATGGATTGGTTGTGTTGATACCAGATACGGCGAACCTGAAAAAGATTATGCAGCCTGTGTTTGAAGACGATCTGTTAAAACAGACAGCATCATCCATTGTAGAAAAAACGATCGCTGCATTTCCTGAAAAATATAAAGTGCAGGCAAACCCAAGAGAAATTAATTTATTTTATTTGAAAGATGATATTCGTGAATTGATCGAATTGAAAAATGAAAAATACGAAGTGCGAAATACGGATATTCATTTTAGTAAAGAACAAATTATTGCTGAATTAAAAAGAAATCCTGAACATTTCAGTCCAAATGTTATTCTGCGCGGATTATATCAATCCACAATTTTACCGGATATTGTTTTTATCGGTGGCGGCGGAGAAACAGCTTACTGGTTGGAATTGAAAAAGCTTTTCGAAAATTATTCTGTTCCTTATCCAATGCTTGTTATCCGCAATTCTTTTTTAATAATAGAAAAGAAATGGAAAGAAAAATTAAATAAAGCCGGTTTTACAATTGCTGATATTTTCAAACCTGAAAATGAATTATTAACTGAATTAGTGAAAAAAGAATCAACAAATAAAATAAGTCTTGAAAAAGAAATTGATGATGCGGAAAATTATTACAGTAATTTAAAATCAATCGGAGAAAATGTTGATGTGACTTTGGTTCAACACGTAGAAGCCTTACGGGCAAAGGCTTTGAAAGAGATCAAAGAATTTGAAAAAAAATTACTGCGCAACGAAAAAAGAAAATTCGAAGATGTTCACAGACAAATTCATGATATAAAATCTGCATTATTTCCATTAAACAATCTGCAGGAGCGTATAGAAAACTTCATTCCATATTATGCAAAATGGGGCGCAGCATTTATTGATCTTGTTTACAAAAATTCACTCGCGCTCGAACAAGAATTTGTTGTGCTGGAAGAGAAATGAAAAATTAATTTTCAATCATTCGGATTATCTGGATCATCCGGATAAAATTCTTCCAAGTCAATGAAAGTGTTATTCAAATTTCGGCCAAGCCCAGCAAATCCTTTGTTTTGAACACTAAATCCTATAGCACCTTCTCTTGCTGCGCCTTCAAAAGATGTTACTGGATACCATATATCTGTAGAGTCTGGGTGAGAAGGATCGAATTTCCAAAAATCGTCTACCAGATTTCCATTATTATTTCCGGTAACAATATATGCCTGGTTATTGTAAACAAAACTTACAGCTCCTGATCTTGCATTTCCTTTCAGATCGGCTCTTTGTTTCCATGAATCAGAAGAGGGATCATATTGTCAGCAATCTTTCAAACTTGCTGTATCAAAACCAGTAGCAATGTATCCGTAATTTTGAATGCCAAATGCAACAGCGTCATATCTTGCAATGCCGGTAAAACTCGCTTTTTGAGCCCATGAATTTGAAGAAGGATCGTATTGCCAAAAGTCTTTCAATAAGTTTGTGCCATCATATCCGGTTCCTACATAACCCTTATCATTAATGTTCATTCCGACTGCTGAACTTCTTGCACTACTCGGCAGACTTGCTTTCTGAGTCCATAAAATTTTTACCGGACCAAATTGCCAAAGATCATTGTAACGAATAAAATTTTTATCAACACCACCGGTTAAATAAGCAAGATCATCAATTACAAAAGTTACTGTTTCGGACCTTACATTTGTAACCGAAGAAAAATCTGAAAGTTTGACCCAATTACCTGTTGAGGCTTCAACGTTACAGCAATTTTTGTGGCAAGAATTTAAAACTGTGGAAAATGCAAATAATAAGCAGAGGATAAAGTTTCGGTTCATAGCTTTTGATTTTCTATAAAATTAGAATCTCAAAAAGCCAAAAAGTGTTAAACCAATTTTGAATGAATCTAAAAAATTGTGAAAAATTATTTCTGATGAAAACTATCGCCGATAAATTGAAGCGCATCTGTAATTCCTGTTCGCCAGTAAGTCCAGCTATGCGATCCATCACGCACGCGAAATTCATGAGGAACTTTTTTATCGCGCAGCGCTAAATGCAATAAGCAATTTCCCTTGGTTAAAAAATCATCGTCGCCGCAATCAATCCAGTAACGAACTTTTTTAAGATCGTCAGTTGATTTTGTTTCTACTAATTTTAAAATGGAATTATCATACCACGCTTTATTCAAACGATCTTTTCCTTTCAAATTTTTTCCGAATAAAGGGCCGAAGTCTAAAT
>DATHPY010000369.1:0-3195 GCA_035483315.1 Puia sp.
ATGAATAAACGATCTGTGTGAATCCGGGAAATCTGTGAGAAAATTTTCTCTCCCGGCTCATTTCAAACTTCAAAAATAAAACAAAACTAACAACTGTTAGGGCTGGATATTTTTCGGGCATTCAAAATTTTACTTCCGTTAAATTTCATGTAGGTTTGTGCGATTTTTTTAATAAACAAAATTCAACATGTCTTTAATTGTAGTTGGCTCAATGGCTTTCGATGATATTGAAACGCCTTTTGGAAAAAGTGATAAAATTGTTGGCGGCGCCGCCACATATATTGCATGGTGTGCAAGTAATTTCACGCCAGTAAAACAGATCTCGGTTGTCGGCGGAGATTTTCCAAAAGAAGAGCTTGACGCATTATCCGTACGGGGCGTAAATTTAGAGGGAGTGCAGATCAAAAAAGATGAAAAATCTTTTTATTGGTCGGGCCGTTATCACATGGATATGAATACACGGGATACATTAGTAACGGAATTAAATGTGCTCGGAACTTTTCAACCGGTTGTACCTGATAGTTACCAGGATTGCGAATTTTTGATGCTTGGTAATCTTGCTCCTTCTGTGCAATTAAGTGTGATTGATCAATTGCAAAAAAAGCCGAAATTAATTGCGATGGACACGATGAATTTTTGGATGGATATCGCTTTGGATGATCTGAAAAAAGTTATTGCCAGGATAGATGTGTTATTAATAAACGACAGCGAAGCCAGGCAACTCAGCGGAGAATATTCATTGGTAAAAGCGGCTGCAGTTATTGCCCAAATGGGACCAAAATATTTGATAATAAAAAAGGGTGAGCATGGCGCATTGTTGTTTCATGGTAATGAAGTTTTCTTCGCACCCGCGTTACCGTTAGAAGAAGTATTTGACCCAACCGGCGCCGGTGACACATTTGCGGGCGGTTTTGTCGGGCATCTTGCCAAAACAAAAGATATTTCTTTCAACAACATGAAAACCGCGATCATCGTCGGCTCTGCAATGGCGAGTTTTTGCGTGGAAAAATTCGGAACACAACGATTGCGCGAAATTTCAAAAGCAGATATTGATGAAAGAATAAAACAGTTTGTTCAATTAGTGAGTTTTGATATTGCGCTGGTTTAAGTTTTTATAACCTTCTCGCCAACGTTACAACATTTTTAAACTGTTTTGTTTTCCCCGATAAATCAAAAATTTGGGTGATGATGATATAAATTCCGACAGACAATTTTTATTGCTTATCATCTAATCCATCCCATTTAAAAGTTCCGGTTAATGCGAGCATTGCATTACTGGCGAGATTTCTCACTGATCTTCCTGATGCATCATAAATAGTAATGCCGGCAACATATCCCGTATTTGGAACCTGGTAATTTATAAAACAATAATCTTCATAACCATCATTATAAGGAGAAAATATTTTAGGAGAAATTGTTATCTCACCTTTTGATAAAGCGCCAGATTCAAATTCAGAGTTTTGATAAGTCTGTGTTCCATAACCTATCGTTGATGCAGCAGACGTCTAGTTGTTTTGATTTTGTGTTGGTTTGTTGTAATCAATTCTTTCAAGAGCAACTCCGGCTTCATTAATAATTAATGCAAATTGCCAGCTATGATCGTAATGCAATTCGTCAATTACAGTTTGATTTTGATTAAGAAGAACTAGAATTCCATCATCATCAGAAAAAGATGGTAATGATGAAAGTTGAAGCATTTTATCAGGATCTTTTACAACATAATTTTGCTCAACCATAATTTGTTTTCGGAAAAAGCATAATACTCGCCAGGAAAAAATAATCGCGGAGTTAAACTTAATTTGAATGATGGTTTCTAATGCGCCTGTTGCATCCCTTGTAGAAACATACAATTGATTCATGTCAATAATTTTTTGGCTACGGTTGTAAAACTCTACATAATCATAACCGTTAGATACGGGATTGAAAAGAATTTCATTGATCACGATATCGTTTGTATCAGCCAGTTCAGGCAGCTCGGCTTTTGTAATATTGCTTACAATAACATTTCCCGCACAGTCTGAAATATTTTCTGCAGTTAATTGGTAAATGGTTTTTGTTTTAAATGCTACAGATAATTTTAATACCACTTCATTAAATAATGGAGATTGTGGAATAGCAAAAGAAGGATTTCCAATTCCATTATCGACCTGATAATTTTCTGTTTTAGCGGCTACAATGCTATCTACTGTTTCATCAAATACGGCAACAATAGTAGCGCTGTCAATTGTATAAGTTCTTAGCAACATTGGTGCGTGTTCATCTTTATTAATTCCATCAACAGAATTATTTTGTCCGGGTGTTCCATCTTTTGGGTCTTCACTTGCCTTCCAATTGCCAAAAGCAGCGGATGGATTTTTTATGTCGATCATTTCCAATGTCTATCCGCCGCTGCTTTTGATATCGTTTTGATACCAGCTGAGATCGTACGAAATTGCATGAATGATCAACCCTTCCGGAGATCTTAAAAAAATCACATCAACATCATTATTCAAAGAAGGAAAACTGGTAACGCTGATGGTTGTCCCAAAATTTGCATAAGCTGTTGAAGAAGTGGAGCAAATAATCACAAACCTGTCTGGTTGCAGAATGAAATCTTTTTTTATTGTTGCTATGCTGCTGCCATCGCTGATTTGCCAGTTGCGGAGATTGTATGCAGTTGAAGAAACGTTTTTTAGTTCGATGAATTCAGCATCGGGCAAACCGACTATCGGTGTTGGGTCGGGAAAGATTTCATCAATAACAATGTCATAACGATTTGCAACCTGTGCCTGCAGTTGATGAAATAATATTAAAATGCAAATGAATAAGGTTAAGCGCTTGCCCATAGATAAGGTTTGACAAATAAATATAAAAAATTTGGGATTACCGGAGTTGATAATTATTTTTGTTGTGCAATGATCATTACAAAACATACAAAGCAAACATGCAAGGCGCTCAGTAAATGGGAAGTTGTTTGATTGTTTTGTGTTCAAAATAATAAAAGCCTTCCCAAATTCGGGAAGGCTTTTTAGTTTATCTGAGCTGGGATTTATATGATTTTTTGTGATTTGTGTGATTGAGACCAACGTTGAATAAAGATTTTCAGTGCAAGAGTGCGACGCAAGAATGATGAATGGAGTTATGATGCTGGTTACAAAAAATAAAAAACTAAAAGTAGAAAGACTAAAAACTAAAAATCATTATTCACTAAATAAA
>DATHPY010000370.1:0-2529 GCA_035483315.1 Puia sp.
CGCCGGATGGTTGTTGAACATGAAGATGCAAATGATGTTCTTCAAAATGTTTTTATAAGGGTCTGGAATGGGTTGGAAAATTTCAGAGAAGATTCTCAATTATACACCTGGCTTTACCGGATTGCCACAAACGAATGCCTGACTTTTTTGGAACAACAAAAGAAAAAGTCTTCCATTTCATTGAGCGAAGTTGAAAGTGGATTAAGCAATAAGCTTAAAGCTGATAAGGATTTTGACGCCAATAAATTAGAGTGGAAATTGCAATTAGCAATTCAACAATTGCCTGAAAAACAAAGAATTGTGTTCAACCTGCGCTATTATGACGAAATGCCTTATGAGGAGATGAGCCGCACGCTGGAAACATCGGAAGGAGCGCTGAAAGCATCGTACCACCATGCAGTAAAAAAAATAGAGGATTACATCCTGAATCATTAAACTTTGATTAACAAAATAAGTCTGAAAAGTGCGTGAAAAATGAAAACGAAATACTAAATGAATTAAGGAAAATAAGCCCATTAGTGGCTGATTTGAGCCGGGAAAATTTGTTAAGAGTGCCTAAAAATTACTTTAAGCAATTTGCCGGCCAGGTTATGTTGCGCATTAAATCTTTGCAGGCAGACGAAACAATTCCATCTTCTTTACATACAATTGATAAAAATATACAACTTAGCCAGCCGCCGGTTGGTTACTTTGAAAGCTTTGCTGAAAAAATGTTGAAGCGCGTTAAAGCTGAAACAAATAATTCTGTGGATGAAGAGCTTGCAAATCTTTCTCCGTTTTTAAGTACAATAAAAAGAGAAATGCCATTTAGCGTTCCTCAAAATTATTTTGAAGAATTATCTGATAATGTATTGCAGTCTGCCAAAGCAATTGATTTTGTTAATGACGAAATGGAGAATCTATCTCCATTAATGAAAAGTTTAAAAGACAAAAACGTTTATACAACACCGTTAGATTATTTTGAAAATTTTTCCGGCAGCGTTTTATCTAAAATAAAAAATGAACCGAAAAAAGCGAAGGTCATTTCTATCGGCAGCAGAAAAACATGGTTGAGGATTGCGGCAGCGGCGATAATTGTTGGTATAATTTCTACAGTGAGTTATTATAGTTTGAATAGAAATTCGCAGCCGGTGGTTAGTGATCCGATAGCAGCTTTATCAAAAATCAGTGATGATGAGATGAGCAATTATTTGCAAAATCAATATTCACCAATTTATGATACGGTTATTACTAATACCAACAGTCCGTTAGCTAATATTGATCCGTCTCCCGATAATGATGATGCTCATGATCTGCTCAGCAATATTTCTGATGATGAATTGAACCAGTATATAAACCAAGATATGTCTCTTAAAGATGAACAGGTAAATTAATAATGAAACGCTTTTTACTTTTATATGGAATAATTTTTACGCTTTGTATTACGGTCTCTGCTCAAAATGGCGAACGCATTCAGGCTATAGAGATTGCTTATTTGACAAAGCAGCTAAATCTGTCGCCGGCAGAAGCGGAGAGATTCTGGCCTTTGTATAATCAATACAAGGAAGAAATAAGAAGGATAAAGATTGATGCAATAGGAAACAAAGAGATTGAAATAGTTACGGAAGAAAAAATAGTTAATGTTCGAAAAAGATACAATGTAGAATTTGGCAGAGCCCTCCCACCTGATAAAGTAAATTTATTTTTTCGTTCTGAAAGACAATTCGGAAATTTTGTTCAAAGAGAACGAGAACGAAGGCAACTCGGAATACAACAAAGACGTCCTATAATAAGATGAAAAGAGTCAGGAAAGATACACCCGAATTTTTTGCTTCTTTACCGATTAATTTTATAGCAAGCCTCACTATATACGATATTTGACATTGGTGTTTTTCATAGGTTAGCAACGGCCGGCTCTTTTTAGGGCAGGCCTTTTTTGTTTCAATTAGAAATAAGGAATATGAAACAAAAAATGAGAAAGCGGCTGCACACTTTCTTATTCCTCATTTTTTATTTCTCATTTCTGATTAATATAAACTGGCGTCTTGATATCGTGATAGAATAAAAAAATCCATTTTTCTTTTTCACCCTGTTCCCACCATTGTTTGCGAAGCTCCATACATTTCTTTCCGTCATAATCATATTTGGCGATGAAACGACTTTTCATTTGCTGAAGTTGTGGCGCAACATCTCCGCCAAAAAAAATTGTTGAATTATTTTCTTCAATCCAAAAAACCTGGTGATAAGGACAATGTGCTCCGGTCATTTCATAACGGATATAATTATCCAAAATTCCGTCGCCATCTAATAAAATAATATTTGGCGCTGTTTTAAGAATTTCCAATTCATCGGTTATGTAAGAAGGAAACCCTTTTTCAAATGCAAAATCCAATTCTTTTTTTTGAAGATAATATGTTGCATTGGGAAAAGAAATTTCATACAAATTATTTGATGCATACTTTTTTGAAATTCCACCCGAATGATCTTTGTGCAAATGCGACATCAATATTTTTGTTACTGATGTCGGTTGAATTCCGGCAGCAATTAAAT
>DATHPY010000371.1:0-4016 GCA_035483315.1 Puia sp.
TCTTGATACAAGAAGAATGAAAAAAACGGGTAAATACCCTGTCAAACTCAGAGTTATTTTTAGAGGAATTTGTTATGATTTTGCGACTATTTTCGATATGTCGAAGGACGATTTCGCAAAGTTGGATGCGCCTCGCATTAATGAGGAATTATCGGGAATTAGAGACAAATTACGAAGTATAAAACTTAAGGCACAAAATGAAATTCAAAATTTATATCCTTTCAGTTTTGAATTATTCAAAAAGAAAGTCGTGCAGGGACAACGTTATTTTCGTGAACGAAAAATTAAAGATGAAGATCTTCTTTTGCAATATGAGTTTGATTACTCTCCCTTCTTAAAAAAATTTCCAATTTTTAATGAAGATCATTCCCGTCCTGGATCAATTTCAATTGTCTATTTGCGTTATATAAAAAAACTTTTGCAGGAAGAAAGAATCGGGAGTGCAGTCAATTATCAGGATTCATTTAATTCTATAAAAAAATTTCGTGGGAATGTTTTGTTTTCTGATATCACTGTTACTTTTTTGGTGCAGTACGAACAATGGATGAAAAAACTTGGACGTGCTAGAGCTACAATTGGAATTAAACTTAGATCGCTAAGAACAGTATTCAATGAAGCAATAGAAGAGGGTATGATCAGACGAGAGAATTGTTATCCTTTCGGACGCCGTAAATATGCAATACCAACTGGAAGAAATAATAAAAGAGCATTGACTGCAGATCAGATCAGACTAATTTACTTTGCAGAGCTCAGTTGTCCAAATGAAAAAAAGGCACGTGATTTTTGGTTGTTCATGTATTTTGGAAATGGAATGAATCCGAAAGATTTTATTTATTTAAAAAATAAAAGTATTGACGGAGAGTATTTAACTTTTATTCGCGCAAAGACAGAACACACGACCAAAGATGATCCTCGTCCCATTACTGTTTATATCAATGATGATATGCAGAAAATAATTGAAAGATGGGGTAATAAAGACAAACAGCCGGATAGTTATTTGTTTCCAATAATGAATAATGAACTTAGTGCCATGGATCAACATTTTCTCGTAAAATATCTGGTCAAGTATATTAATGAACGTATGAAAAGAATTCCAACAAGATTAGAAATTGACAAAAAAGTTACAACCATTACTTCCAGGCATAGTTTTTCAACCCAATTAAAACGATCGGGGGTGAGTACGGAATTTATTCAGGAAGCGCTAGGTCATACAGACAAAAGCACAACTGAAAATTATTTGGACAGTTTTGAAAATGAGATCAAAAAACAATATTCAACTTTATTGGTCACATTTAAAAATAATCAACCGGTCAAACAAACAGATGAAAGAGTTTTTTAATTTACTGAAGAAGAATCAAGGACCTGTACTAGTTGTTTAGATTTTTTGCTTCTTCAAGATTTTTATATTGTAGTTCCGGATCGAACGTTCGAAAGGATGAAGCGAAAATCAGCCTGGAATAATCAAAGACGATAAATCAGGAACTGTATGTTTCCAAAACTGCACTGAATTATTATTCCTTAAAAATAAAAGAATAATAGGAGATACTAACGTCGACATATATCTCAAAATATTTATTAAATTGATTTTATCAATTCTTAAGACTCGCGAAATAAAAAAATGGTCAAAAATTATTTGCGGAAATTTATGGTTAGGTTTAGAAATCAAGCACCGGCTCTTATAGCCAGTGCTTGATTATCACTAGGTGATTGGATCATTAATGATACCGCGCTCATTTTACAAACCCTTGTAATATTCTTCGCGTATGATCTTGCCATTTTTCCAAACGGATTGAATGATTTCATGCCAGAGGATCTTATTGCCATCTTTCAGGTCGATGTCAAATATGAATTCAGCGAAAGTCACGTCGTCGCCGACACCAACCCGATGAACAGATATCTCATTTACTTTTTCTATCAACTCGACTGTCTGCTTTTGTCCATCTATTGCTTCTTGTTTACTGCTGGCTGTGCGACCTGTAAAGTCAACTGTTTTGACATCCGGCGCAAAAAATTTTTCAATTGCTTCTAGGATCTGACCTCTGGTGATCATTTCATTCTTTTCTGCGAGGAGCTCGTTCAAATTTTTCATTTTTTTTGATTGATTGGTGAAATTAATTGTGCTGTAAAATCACTCCTGCTTGCCAGACATCATGCCAGAATTACAACGGGATTATTACTAAGATTTTATAGCCGTATCCGTTCGCACGCAATATTATCAATTCGCGATATATCGCGAATCAGCCAAAATATCTGAACTTTGATGCTGAATATCATTCCATGCATGCAAAAGAAACCCTGAGACAGCATATCGCTAAAACAGCCTCGCTTACCGAAACGGAGTTTGATCATTTCTTCTCGCATTTCAAACGGCAATCCTATAAAAAGGGCCAAGCGATCATTACTGAAGGCCATAAAGTCACTTCCGAGTATTTTGTATTGGACGGCTGTCTCAAATCCTTTTACATCAATGACGAGATGAAAATGTTTATCCTGCAGTTTGCCATGCCAACCTGGTGGGCATCGGATTATCATGCACTCTACAGTGGAGAAAAGGCGATGATCAACCTGGACTGCGTCACCAATGCCGAAGTGCTTTGTCTCACTAACACTGACCGGGAAAAACTTTGCCATGAAATTCACTCCGTAGAACATTTTTTTCGCTGGCGGACGAACCGTGGTTATGTCGCCGCCCAAAAAAGAGTGTTATCTCATATGAACAATGATGTCAAAAAGCGATATGAGGAACTCATGCTCCAATACCCCGAGCTTTACAACATGGTACCTAAAAACCTGATAGCAGCCTATCTTGGTGTTTCCAGGGAAACGCTGAGTCGATTGCGCGAAGCATGAATGGTGACATAGATCACATAAATTCTATTCTCCTCAGAATGTGATACAGGTCACACAACCACCCGGAATTTCTCGTTCATCTTTGTTTCACCATTAAAAAACAAAAACAACAAAGATGGAAAATCTACAATCAAAAATCGTAAGCATGCAAAGCGGGTTAAATAAATATTTAATCGCAGTGTTTGGTGTTTTGAGCGCCCTGCTCATGTCGGCTAAGCCTGTACCAGTGAAAGCCCCCGTTGTAAAAAACATTGTAATTGTGCATGGTGCATTTGCGGATGGTTCCGGGTGGAAAAGTGTCTACACTATTCTTAAAAACAAAGGATATCATGTAACCATTGTTCAAAATCCGCTCACCTCATTAGACGATGATGTTGAGGCAACCAAACGTATACTTGATCAGCAGGATGGACCAGTGATACTGGTGGGGCATTCATGGGCAGGCGTGGTAATTACCCAGGCAGGCATAGACCCTAAAGTTGTCGGGTTAGTTTATGTAGCCGCTTTTGAACCAGATAAAGGGGAAACTGCAAATCAATGGTCAGGCACACAGCCAAAAGCGCCCTCCATGCGTGTTACAGTGGATGCAAAAGGATTTGTGTTTTTTGACAGAGAGACATTCCATGCAGGCTTTTGTGCCGATCTTCCCAAGGGAACGGCAGATTTCATGAACGCATCACAACAACCTATCGTCGGAGCGTGTTTTGGTACTCCAGTAACAGAAGCTGCCTGGAAGGATAAGCCAAGTTATGGAATAGTAGCTACTGAAGATAAAGCTATCAACCCGGACATAGAACGTAACATGTACAAACGCGCACATACTAAAATTACAGAGATAAAAGGCAGTCATGCCCTTTTCATCTCAAAACCTGAAGCAGTGGCTCAGGTGATCATCAATGCATCTGAAAAGAAATAAAGAAGTTGATAACAACACACATTATATCATGAAACGTTTCTTTTTAAATATTTTGGGCATTTTATTATTTGTTGGTGTTGCCGATGCGCAGTCACCGGGTAAGGATACTGGTTTTACGCCACTGCCAAAACCTGGGGCAGGAGAAGAAGTGGCTACTTTTGGTGGGGGTTGCTTTTGGAGTATGAGCGAGGCTATGTCTGAGCTAAAGGGGGTCAATAAAGTAATATCCGGTTATGCAGGAGGCACGACC
>DATHPY010000372.1:0-2254 GCA_035483315.1 Puia sp.
ACATCAGAAACCCGATGTTCGCTTTTTCTTTGGTAATAGCAATGAGCCGCTCAAAAATAGTTGTATGAACTGCGACATAAGGCATGTAAACTCCTAATCCCACCAAAACCATAAAGGGAAAATTACCAAGCCCCAAACGCAAGCCTGATATAGCAAGTAATACAATTGCAAAACCTGAAAAACAAGTGATCAAAGAAAAACGAAACGCTTTATAATGATTTAAAATAAAAATCGCAAGTCCGTTAATAACAGTAACTCCAAACGAAACCAAGAGCTCTGACTCAGTGAACACAGCCGGCGTTTGCTGGTAGCCGAGACCTTTCCATATTTCAGGAGCAAAATCTGCGCGCACACTGCGGAGTAAAGTAACAAGCAAATAAACAATAACAACTCCTATTAATCCCGGTGCATATTTTACAAAAAATTCCCATCTTGCTATCGCTTGCATCGGCACACGAACTGACCGGCACTCTATATCTGTCTTAGAAGGTGGAGGCACAAATGCCAACATCAAAATAAAAATTACAGTAGGAATTAAAAAAATAAGTCCAGCAAAAAAAGGCATCCAATTTTCTGAAACACCATAATCCAACAATAATTTTCCGACTGATTTCGAAACTCCATCAGAAACAATAAAACTGGCACACAGTCCTGCAATCAACAACTCGGTATTTTTTCTGCCTTCGAGAAATCCGAGAATGAGTCCAAATATTATTCCGAGCGATAGACCATTCACGAGCAAACAAAAAATATTCCAAGGTGGGGGAATAATTCCAAAAAGAAGTAACATCAATTCTGCAAACAGAATTAATGCACTGAGCATTTTTATTCTTTGATTGGGCTTAATTTCAGAAACTATTTTTATTCCCATCCATTTAGCCGCAACATACCCGAGTGTTTGAGCAATGATGAGTAAAATTTTATAATCAAGTCCCCAGAAAAAAGTATGAGAATAAGTTGCAGCTGTATACGGTTTACGAAAACCGTACATGCAAAAATAAGTTCCAAATGCGGCGATGAGGGGCCATGCGGGACTATGGAAAATCTTTTGAAATGTTTTTAAGGATGTTGATCCAGGCATGCTAAAGACCTTTTATTGCTTCATGAGTTGGATGATTTGCCGTAAATGTCAATCCTAATAATTTAGCGATGGTTTGAGCAAGTTGTGCCTGGTATAACTGTTCCGGTTTTTTTATTTCTCCAAGCGAACGAATACCCGGACCAAGTGCTGCAAACCAAATTGCATCTGCGCCTTCAATAGTTGCGTCGTGATCTTTCCATTCAGATTTTATTTTATCACCGCGTCCGTGATCAGTGAGAAGCAATAAAGTTGTTTTGTCTTTATATTCCGGCATAGATTGAAGCATCTTCCACAGATCGGCTATCCATGCATCAGCCATATTCGCTGAATTCAACACGTTTTCATAATTGCCTTCATGTCCAAAATTGTCCGTCTCCACCAGTCCAATATGCAACACTCTCGGTTTAAATTCTTTTATATATTCTTTAGCCATGTAAAATGTAAACATATCGCTTCGCTCTATTGGCGACATACCGGCATCCCGGACCCGCCACTCCATTTCATTGAGTAATGCAAAAGCAGATGTTTTGAATTTGATGGAATCATAACCAGCATTGACATAGATCTTTGATCTTTTTTCGGCAAAAATTGCGTGAAAGGCATTCCATGAAGTAAACACAGCAACTTTATTTTTATATTCAGGTAAGTTGTTGAGAAACTCCAGGACTGAAATATTTTTATTGGGATAATCAATGGTATTCGCTTTTCCCGTTGTGTCTTCCGGGAAACCAGTAAACATTTCGTTATATCCGGGATATGAATAATGATATGCATTTAATACATTCACTTTACTGCCTTCATTTCTGTTGCCATGAATTTGTCCAAGAGAATCAATCATACTCCAGATAAATGGAAAAAGTTTTCGCCTTCGTTCTGCTGGTGTGGCTGCCCAATATTTGTCTTTTACTCGCTGCGGGTTCCTGGTATATTCTGTATTGATCATTAAAACACTGTCGGCGCCTGTAAATAATTCCTGCCAGCGTAATCCATCAAGTGTGACGATGATAATATTTTCAGTTTGTTTTTTTTGCGCGAAGACAATTAGGGAAATAAAAAAAAAGACTAACAATAAGCAGTATTTTTTTTTTCTCTGTGCAAACATGCAACAATCTACATCCTCAATAACAGGATGATGTTACGATAATCTTATGCTATTGTTAAGAAAATTTGGCA
>DATHPY010000373.1:0-2313 GCA_035483315.1 Puia sp.
GGAAGAAGAAGATGATGATTAGAGTTATGAATGAAAGAACTCATATCTCATAACTTATCACTTATTTTATCCCCAATCTTTTTTTAATTGTTTGCCAAACAGGCATCACATCTGGCGATAGTTTGAAATAAATTACGGCAGGAAAATATATTGCAATAAACGCAAAGCTGCGAACAACGATCCAAACAATTCCATGATGGTTTAAAAATAAATAATAGCAAATAAAGAAATCCGCTGCAGCTAATAGTAATGCATATACGGTTTTTGCATTAAAAGGCTGCATCCCAAATTTTTTCAGTAAGAAAATATAACGGATAAGATTGTATACTGTAAATGAAAAGAGCGTTGCAATTGCCGGTCCGGTTACACCTGTCGTTTTAGTTAGAATATAAGTTAGCGGCAAAGAAATTCCCAGCAAAACAATTCCGGTAATAAAATCAAACCGCCAGAATGTGGATGTAGCAATGATTTGCGCGTTAAGACCTGTGCCCATATCAATGATACAATTCAAACCCAGGAAAAGAAAAACATATTTTGCATCCAGAAAATTTTCCTGCAAATGAAAGGTTATAACGCCGTCGGTAAAATTCAGCCATATCAGTGAAAAAATTCCTGCTGAAAAAATAAGCTGGTTAATGGAAGACCTGTGATAAATGAGATTTATCTTTTTAAAATCTTTATCCTTCCATGCTTTTGACAATGGCGCAATTGATGCGCCGATAATTCCGCGTTGCGGCGCCTGCATAATACTTGTCATGTATTGTGCTAAAGTAAAAATGCCTGCAGTCGCCAAACCTTTTGGCATAACGGCTGCAATTACAATTCCTGAATAAACCATAGCGACATTATGCAGCAAAGAGCCGCTCCATATTAACATGGCAAGTGTTGCGATTTTTTTCCTGAATTTTTTTGTAACGCGGCTTACTGAAAAAGTAAAATAAATTTCTTTTTTTATTATGAGGTATGATAATAGTATGATGGCAATGATAATATAACCGAATGAATACAATTTTATAAACGAATCGAAACTTTTTAAAAACTTAGTAATAAAAAAAACGATCAAAAGTGTGGTGAATGCCCTGAATTGGAATTCTTTCAGGTAATTTGTCAATACTGATTTTTTTAATTGCCACGCGTATGCTTCGAGTAAAGAATATATCGTCAATCCAAATCCAAATAAAAAGATCCAGTGATAATATATTACCAAATCCGGCGAATGTTCTCCAAATTTTCTTATAAAGAAGTTTTTAAAAATAAGTCCGCCGATTATCACGAGTACAAAACCAGCAACTGCTGTCAGCAGTGTCCAGGTCATCATATCGTTTTTCTTTTTGGGAAGATTGTCGTTATAATAAGGATAAAACTTAAAAACATATGCCTGCATGCCGAGATTGGCGCAGGAATACATAATGAATGCGATAGAAGTAAATATTGTAGTTAAGCCATATTCTGTTGGCGTAAAACCACCCTGGCGCGTAAACAGGTAAGTATTTAAAATACCTAAACCGAAACCGAAATATACAATACCGGAAGAAAGTATGCTTTGCCGCCTGATTGTGCTCATGCAGATTTTAAGATTCGATACAAAGATGAGCGATTTTTATTTATTCAATTTTTTTTGTGTAAACATAGAAATTCCGGTTTACAGCAAAATTATCCGTGGACGAACCGGATTCAAATTTTTGCCAGCTTTCTGTTGGGTTGATGAAAACATCTTTTTTATCTCCGGCAGTAATTTTTACAGGCATGTTAAATCCGGTTACGCAATTTGTCCAGCGATATTCAATTGCATTTCCATTTATTTTATATTCCAGCGTTGGAATTTTTATAGTGCGCAAATATTGGTCAAACACTTTTGAAAAATCAATTGCGGATTCTTTGCTGACGAAATCTTCGATGTCTTTACTGTCAACAGTTTTATGATAAAATGTTGAATTGATTCCGTGTAAAATTTGCCGGAATTTTTCATCATCATTAATAACCTGACGAATCGCGTGTAACATGTTTCCACCTTTATAGTACATGTCGCCGGAGCCTTCTTCATTCACGCCGTAATGAGCAATGATCGGTCTGTTATTCACAATATTTTTTCTAATGCCGACGCAATAATCATTGCCTGCTTCAATTCCATCCTGGCAATCTGTGTAAAGCGTTTCAGAATAATTGGTGAATCCTTCATGCACCCACATGTCAGCAAGATCATTTGTAGTTATGCTGTTGCCCATCCACTCGTGACCACTTTCGTGCACAATAATAAAATCCCATTTCAATCCCCAGCCTGTTCCGGAAAGATCTTTACCGAGATAACTATTT
>DATHPY010000374.1:0-4154 GCA_035483315.1 Puia sp.
ATCAACCAATACTTGCGGGGCAAACTAAATAATAAAAAATAGAAAAAAATAAAACAATTTAAATGAAAACGTTTTTACTAAACCGGCTGTATGCATCGTTAATTACAATCATCATTTTTTTTACGACAGCTAACGCTCAAATTGCACCTGATCTTGGTGGTGGATTTCCTATATGCCTATTTGTTGCGCCGACAAATCTGATCGCGGATTCTATTTCCAGTTCAGCTGCGAGGCTCAGCGCAACAACCCGCAACAGCAGAATTGTTTTCAAATACAAAGCAGTAACCAGCGATGCATGGCTTTCATCATCTCCGGTAGACCCGACCTGGATACGTTCTCTTTTACCTGCAACAGACTACGAGTTTTATGCAATAGCTGCATCAACTTGCCCAACCAGCATTTCTCCGCCTGTTTCTAAAACGAGCTATAAAGCCTATTTCACAACATTAAAAGCACCATCATCCAAAGCTTCTGTCAGTTTATTAAATATCTACCCGGTTCCTGTACAAAATTCTACCACTGTTTCATTTAATCTTGCGAAGTCAAAAGAAGTTTCTATTAAAATTTTTGACATGACGGGAAGATCAATAAAAACAATCGCGGGCGC
This sequence comes from Puia sp., assembly GCA_035483315.1. Taxonomy (GTDB): domain Bacteria; phylum Bacteroidota; class Bacteroidia; order Chitinophagales; family Chitinophagaceae; genus Puia. The sequence continues at coordinate 608 of DATHPY010000374.1, forward strand.
GCAAATGCAGCCCGGCGATCATCAATTTGTATGGAATGGGAAAGATGAAAAGGGCAATGCGCTGAATACAGGAATATATTTTTTAAGAATTGAAACGGAAGATCAAATTGAAACAAGAAAAATGATTATAGTGAGATGACCGATGATAAAATAAGCAGCCTGATAAACTAACGGAAACCATCATACGAAAAAATAATAAAAAAATTGATAGCGATAACGCAATAAAGAAAACCGTCATCTACTGATGATGGGCATAAACAAACGGAGCTTTTTTCTAAGAGCTCCTCTTCTCAATGTAAAAAAACACCTAAAACAGATCAGCATGAAAGCAAAAAAAGCAAAAATATTTTCGAGTTTGATTGTTATTATGGCAACAGTAACCATTTTTTTTGCCTGCAAAAAAACAAGCCCTGATAGTGGTAGTTCAACTCCTACAGTTTCCAGTTCGGTATCCGGGCAAATAACCGATCTCAATAATGTGCCAATCAGCAATGCGACAGTTACCGCAGGTACATCAACCACAAGCACTGACATCAATGGTCATTTCACTGTAGAAAAAGCGGAATTGAATAAAGATGCCGGTTTTGTGCAAATCACCAAGCCCGGCTATTTTAATGGTTCAAGAACTTTTATTGTAAATGTAAATTCAGTGAATAATGTAAAAATTGAAATGATCCCAAAAGTCGTTTCCGGAAATTTTGCAACAACTTCCGGTAATATCGTAAATGTATCCGGCGGTGGCTCTGTTAGTTTTGTTGCGAACACCATGACGAATGCAACAACAGGAGCTGCGTATAACGGCAATGTATATGTGTCTACTTTTTATTTAAATCCTGCTGATACAAATTTTAGTCAATACATGCCCGGCGATTTGCGTGGCATCAGCACAAATAACCAGCAAAATATTTTGAAAGTATTCGGGATGGCTTCAGTAGAGATGGATGATGCGAGTGGAGAAAAATTGCAATTAGCAACAGGAAAAACAGCAACGATCACTTTGCCCATTCCATCTTCCCTGCAAGCAGGTGCGCCGGCAACAATACCATTGTGGTATTTTGATGAAACAAAAGGATTTTGGAAACAAGAAGGCAGCGCAACAAAGCAGGGTGCAAATTATGTTGGCAGCGTTGCACATTTTACATTTTGGGCAGCAGGGCAATTAACGTCATCAGTACAATTAACTGCAAAATTTTCGGATACATCAGGAAAAGCATTTGCCAATAAACTGATCACTATTTCCAGCGAAGATTCAACAACTACCGGTGATTACACGGACAGTTCGGGCACCGTAAGCGGTTTAGTTCCTGCTAACGAATTACTGGTAATGAAAGCCGTTGGAAATTGCGGACAAGTAGTGTATACAAAAATTATTGGACCTTTTAGTAAAGACACAGTTCTTAGTGATATAACTATAAGCGCAAATAATTGTGGTCAAAATTCTTCTGATACTTCACAGTACATAAATCTTACTTTGTTTAACTATACTTATTCCTGGAATTATTCAAGGATCACAGAGTTAAAAGCCGACTCTTCATCCTATTTTACTATTAGCATCCTGGGCGGAAGCCCGAACGATACCGGAGACAGCTCAACTTATTTTTCAGGAGAACTTACGTTCATTTCCAATGCTGCTCCCGGCAATTATACATTCTTTCTGTATAGCATTATAAATGGAAACTTAGCTTATAATACTTATTATCCAAATGCAGATCCTACAAGCAACGTTACGCAATTTGATGCAGTTGGCGGTTATATTGAAGGAACCGCTTCAGGATGGCTTAAAAATTTTCCTGTAGCAACAACAGACTCTTTTCCATTTACATGCAGCTACCGGGTAAAACGAGTTCAATAACAAAAACGATCTTTAAAGATGACAGATCATTCGCTTATGAGCATAAAATAAATCTTTATTTTTAGATATAGATTTTGTTATGCGTAAATACCTGTTTGCCATTTTATGTTCGCTGATATTATATTCAGCAAATAGTCAACAAAATATTTCTCCCGAAAAAAATATTTTTTTCAGTGGATTGAAATGGGAATTGAGAAATACGAATTCAACCCAAGGTCCGGGACCAAATTATTTCAGCGAACAATCTGCATGGGTGGATGCAAAAGGATTGTTGCATCTTTATTTGCATAAGGATTCTGCAACAGGTCGCTGGCTTTGCCCCGAGATCACATCAGAAAAAAAATTTGGTTACGGCGTATATACATTTACGTTAGAAACCGCAGTTGATAAGCTTGATAAAAATATTGTACTCGGATTATTTAATTATTCCGGTAACGATGGTTATGATGAAATTGATATTGAATTTGGAAGATGGGGAAATGCAAAATATCCCAATCTTAATTACACTGTTTGGCCTGCTGAGAAAGGATTTACCAATACCGCATATACGAAAGAATACAGGCAGAAAAATAATTACAGCATTCAACAGTTTACCTGGAGAAAAAACAGTGTCAGCTTTTCCACATTTGATGGCGATAAGACAGACAGCACGAATCTTTCAGCTTCTTACACCTGCACGCAACCGCCTGCATCCATCAGCAGTTTGGAAATGCCCGTGCATATTAATTTATGGTTATTTGATGGCAATCCGCCACAGGACAATAAGCCGGTAGAAATAGTGATCCGCAGTTTCAGTTTTCAACAATAACTTAGTTTGATATAGCCGCATCTTATCTGCACTAACTGCAATGGGCAACCCAAAATAATTTTATTCCAAAATTACCTCGCAGCTCCGCCATCAATCGTTAAACAAATTCCACTGACAAACGCTGCTTCGTCAGAGGCGAGATAGAGATAGCCGTTAGCAATATCATCCGGCATTCCCCATTTGCCGAGCGGTATTTGGGGGAGACTTTGTTTTCTTATTTCCTCAGGCATTGCATCGGTCATAGCTGTATGAATAAATCCGGGAGCAATACAGTTTACGGTAATTCCGAAACGACCAAGTTCCATCGCCCACACTTTGGTCATACCAATGATTGCCGATTTAGTTGCGACGTAGTTTGTTTGTCCATAATTTCCTCGGATTGCAACATTGGAAGAAGCGGAAACAATGCGACCATAATTTTGTTCTTTCATAATTGGAGCAACAGCCTGTGTGCAATTAAAAACCCCAGTGAGATTTACAGCAATAACATCATCCCACTCCTGCTTCGACATTTTTAATAAGGTTCTGTCTCTTGTAATGCCCGCATTGTTGATGAGAATATCTATGCGACCAAAATGTCCGCGCACTTCGGCTACCGCTTGTTGCACTTCTTCTTCATTAGTAACTGATACTTTTTTAAAGATGGCTTCATATCCTTCTTTTTTTAATCGCCCCACTACATCATTTCCTTTATCAGACACATCCCACAAAATAATTTTCGCGCCTTCTTTTACAAATCGTTCGCTGGTAGCAAGACCAATTCCATTGGCTCCGCCGGTGATCAAAGCAATTTTTTCTTTTAGTCTCATTGATTTTATAAAGATTTAATTGCAAAGTAATCATTCAATGATTTGCTTTCAGAAAAGATCTCTAAAAAAATTACAAAT
>DATHPY010000375.1:0-2373 GCA_035483315.1 Puia sp.
CGATAATTTTTCTGATACCAATTTCTTTTTGTCTTCTTTGCGCAGTAAATGCAGCAAGACCAAAAAGCCCGAGGCAGGAAATGATGATCGCCAATCCCGCAAAATATTTTGAAAGGACAGAAACAATTGATTCTGCTTCATATTGTTTTTGATAAGCCTCATCCAAAAAACTAAACTCAAATGGAAACCCGGGATTAAAACGTTCGTACATATCCTGGATGCGTGCGATCGTTTCCTTTTGCCCGGAACTATTCAATCTCACCATCACCCTATCCCAAACTTCACCATAATCCAATGCAATATATAGCGGCGTAACGGGTGCATGTAAAGATTCAAAATGAAAATCTTTTACCACGCCAATAATATGCACTTGCCGCCCAAACCATTTTACGGTTTTCCCAATCGGGTCTTTTAAGCCCATTGTTTTTATTGCTGTTTCGTTAAACACAATAGCAGAAGAATCGCTGGCAAATTGTTTTGAATAACTTCTGCCCGCAACCAATTGCATATTCATGGTCTCAACAAAATCGTAACCAGCGTTAATGCCTTCAAAATAATAAAGTCCATTAGGATCTTTTCCCGGCCACTCGATCATATTACCACCGAAATTTCTTCCCACCATTGCATGCGTAGTTGTTGAAGCATTGACAACACCGGGAATTGTTTTCAGCTCTGACAAAAAATTTGTTTCGTTACTTAAAACTTTTCCTTCCGCATTAAAGCGAAGAATATTGTCTTTATTATAACCAAGTTGCACCGACTGAATCAATCCAATCTGTTTATACACTACAAGTACAGCAATAATTAATGTTACTGTAATTGCAAATTGAAAAACCACCAAACCTTTTCTTGCCCACACTTCGCCGAGAGATGAGCTTAGTTTATTTTTTAAAATAGAAATAGGATTGAAACCCGAAAGATATAATGCGGGATAACTTCCCGAAATTAGTCCCGTGAGAAATGTAATGCCCAAAACACTAAGCAAAAGTTCCGGACTAAAATGAAGTGATAGTTGCTTGCCCGTTATTTTATTGAACTCAGGTAATAAAAGTAACACGATCAGCAATGCAAAAACAACAGAAATAAAAGTAAGCAAAACCGACTCACTCAAAAATTGAAAAATAAGTTGCTTGCGCCCGGCGCCTACAACTTTTTTTATTCCCACTTCTTTTAACCTGCGGGACGCTTTCGCTGTGGAAAGATTCATAAAGTTGATGCAGGCTATGGCAAGAATAAAAATGGCTATCACTGAAAACAGGCGAACATATTCCATTTTACCTCCTGTGCTTGCGCCATGCACAAAAGTGTTTTGCAGATAAGCCGTTGAAACAGGAATGGCTTCAACTTTCCGGAAAGTATCATTTACGTTACGCGTGATGATATCATACACACGTTTGTTGAATGCTTTAATATCTGTTCCTTTTTTCAAAAGAACATAATTATGCGGGCCGCCATTATACCATGATCTTACCCAGTTGGAAACATCTCCGTAATATTCGAACGATAAAGCAAAATCAAATTGTATGGAAGAATTATGTGGAATATTTTCAAATATACCCGAAACAAAAAAAGTAGTGTCGTGCTGAAAACGGATGGCTTTGCCGATAACATCATCTGTAGTGCCGAAAAGTTTTATCGCAAGATCTTCCGAGATAACGATGGAGCTTTTATCCTTGAGCACATTACTTGCATTTCCTTTGATGAGAGGAAATGAAAGTATATTGAAATAATCTTCACCAACATATTGCCCGACAGCTTTTATATTTTTATCGCCAACTGTGAGCGTAAATTTTTGAAACCAGTTTGCCGGCGCAACCGGCGCGGCATATTCCACTTCCGGCATCTGCGCCTTTACTGTTTTCGCCAGCAATCCGGAAGACTCATCGGAAATACCTTCATGTCCGGGGTAATTTCGCAGCTCCATCAACTGGTACATCTGGTCGCTGTTCGCAAAAAATTTATCGTAACTCAGCTCATCAGTTACCCATAAATAAATTAATAACGCGCAGGCAAGCCCGGTTGCCAACCCAACTAAATTAAGCAAAGTGAATTGCCTGTCTCTTATCATATTCCGCCATGCGATCTTAAAATAATTTTTTAGCATAAAATAAAATTTATGATTTTTGATTTTGTGATGTTTGATTTCTTCATTATCAATTATTCATTATTAATTGTTGTCACTCGCTTTTCAAACTGTTCACCGGGTTCATTAACGCAGCTTTGATAGATTGAAAACTGATCGTTGCCAATGCAATCACCACAACTATTATTGCTGCAACGGCAAACATCCACCAGCCAATTGTTATTCTATATTGATAATCTTCCAGCCATTTGTTCATCGCCCACCATGCGATCGGTGAGGCAATTACAAAC
>DATHPY010000376.1:0-5944 GCA_035483315.1 Puia sp.
TAAGCTTACTGAAATGGGTTCTGTTTTTAAACAACTGATCAATCCTTATTTTACAACTGTTGCAACAGACAGTGCAGTTACAACGCAAAAATATAATTTCACTGTAACCGCCGATATTACCAACAAACCGTTGTTGCACACTTTGTTGCCAACATTGCAAAGACTTGACCCAATTCATTTCGCTGCGAATTTTAATTCTGAAAAAGGATGGAATGCAGACCTGGTTTCTCCAATGATAGTTTACGGAGATAACCGGATAAAAAATTTCCAGGTTCACGTTAAGCCCCAGTCAAAATTATTAAATATTGAAGCAGATATCGCTCAATTCAACAGCGGTAAAACCATCGCGTTATATGGCGTTTCATTTAAAAATGAAATTGCCGATAATAAGATCAATTTTGTTTTGAACATTCATGACAAGGCATCAAAAAATAAATACAACATTGCAGGTTTATTTCAGCAACCGCAAAAAAACGATTATCAACTTTCTTTAAAACCCGATGATCTTTTGTTAAATTATGATCGCTGGCAAATTGACAAAAATAATTCCATCAATTTTTCTTCGGGCGCAATTAACGCCACTGCCTTCAATCTAAAAAAGAATGACGAAGAATTGCGCATCAACAGTGAATCAAAAGAAAAAAATTCTCCGCTCGATGTTGAGTTCAACAAATTTTTATTATCAACCTTCTCTGCAATTGCAGGATCGGATTCACTCGCTTTGAATGGAAATCTCAATGGAAAAATTGTTGTAAGTAACATTGATAAAACGCCAACATTTGTTAGTCAGCTCACAATAAACGATCTCAGTTTTAACAGAGACACTCTTGGTAATGTTTCTTTAAAAATAAATAGCAACGATCAAAATAAGTTTACTGCTGATGTTCGCATCACCGGCAAAGGAAATGACCTGGCATTAACCGGCGACTATTTTACAGACAAAGGAAATTTTGATCTCAATTTAAAAATAAACAAACTGGAACTTGCATCAATCGTTGGCGCTTCAATGGGTGTATTAAAAAAAGCATCGGGTTCTGTTAATGGAGAATTTGGTTTGAAAGGAACCACAGATAAGCCGGATATCAACGGCAATCTTAAATTCAGCAATGCGATGATCACTCCGTCATCTCTGGGAAATGATTTTTATACAGACAATCAAATGCTTCAAATTTCGCACGGAGTTAAATTCAGCAACTTTTCTATTCTTGATTCAGCAAAAAATGAATTGGTGTTGGACGGCTCCGTCAATACTGAAGATTACAAACATTATAATTACGCGCTCACCATCAATGCAAAAAATTTTCGCGTACTCAATAGCGCTAAAACAGATAATCAATTGTACTATGGAAAACTTTATTTCAATTGCAGTCTGAATGTAAAAGGAACTGAAGTAAAACCTTCCGTTGACGGAACTATTAAAATTGATGAAAAAACGAATATCACCATTACGTTACCGCAAGATGAACCGGGAATTGAAGACAGGCAGGGAATAATAGAATTTGTAAATAAAAAATCTTCCGCAAATGATTCGTTAAATAACTCTGGGAAAGACACTACTGATTTTGTTGTGAGAGGAATTGATATTTCAACAAATATTATTGTTGACAGCACTGCAATTCTAAACCTGATCATTGACCCAACTAACGGTGATGCACTTACGGTAAAAGGAAGAGCGACACTTGTAGGCGGCGTTGATGAGAGTGGAAAAACAACTTTGTCGGGAACATATCAATTGTCGAATGGGTCATACAATCTTTCTTTCAGCATTTTAAAAAAGAAATTTATTATTCAGAATGGAAGTACAATTACATGGACTGGCGAAGCGACAAAAGCGAATTTGAATATTAATGCCATATTAATTGCTAATACTGCGCCTATAGATCTGGTAGATGATCAACTCGCACAAACAACAGCTACGGTAAGAAATACTTATCTGCAGAAACTTCCATTCGAAGTGCATTTGCATATTGGCGGTGAGATAATGAAACCGCAAATAAGTTTTGATATTGTTTTGCCGGAAGATAAAAGTTATTCTGTTTCAAAAGATGTGATAACGATGGTGCAGGGAAAACTTGGAATGATAAGACTGGATTCAGGAGAATTAAATAAACAAGTTTTTGCATTGTTGTTACTCAACAGGTTTGTTGGCGAAGATCCTTTTGCATCAGACCAGGCAGGTATAAATGCTGAAAGTCTCGCGCGCTCAAGCGTGAGCAAAATATTATCACAACAGTTGAACCAACTCGCAACAAGTCTTATTAAAGGGGTTGATGTAAATTTTGATCTGCAATCAACCGATGATTACACAACCGGCCAGTTACAAAACCGCACAGATTTAAATGTGAACATAAGTAAACGGTTGTTAAATGACCGACTAACGGTAACGGTTGGGTCAGATTATGAACTGGAAGGTCCGCAGAATGTTGGGGCTAATCAAGGTTCTGATCTTGTCGGAAATCTTGGCGTAGATTATAAATTAAGTAAAGACGGAAGATATGTATTGCGCGCATACCGGAAAAACGATTATGATGATATTGTAGAAGGTTATGTTGTTGAAACAGGGATGGGATTTATTATTACACTTGACTACAATAAATTCAACGAGATTTTTGGCAAGAAGAAAAAAGCGAAGAATAATACAAACAATTAGACCGGGTGAAGCTGACAGAAAAACATAAACAAGAAATTTTCACGCAGAGACGCAGGGAACGCAGAGAATACAGATTCAAGACTTTTACTCAGCAATCCCTGCGTCTCTGCGTGAAAAAAATATTACGAAACATTTTTTGTTTCCAGGTAGCTTTATTTATTCTTCTCCTCTGCTCATGTAATCCTACAAAACATGTTCCGCCAAATGATGCGTTATATACCGGCGCTTCCATTTCAATTGACAGTTCAAAACTTACCGGCAAACAAAAGAAAAGACTTTCTAAAAATTTGGTTGCGTTAACAAGACCAAAACCAAACAGCAAATTTCTTGGCTTGTACACAAAATTATTTTTTTATAATCTTGCCTACAACGCAAAAAAAAATAATTCACCACGCGGATGGCTTAAAAATCATTTGGGTGAACCACCTGTTCTTGCCAGCGATGTAAATATTGATCACAATGCAAAAGTGCTGCAGAGTTATTTAGAAAATAAAGGGCATTTTATTGCAGAAGTTTTCGGCGATACAACAGTAAAAAACAGAAAAGCACACGCAATTTATCACGTGCAACCAGGAGTAAGGTATAGAATAAATGAAATCGTTTTGCAGAAAGACAGTTCTGCGGTTAGCAAAGAAATTGTCGCAGATTTTTCCGAATCACTATTAAGAAAAGGAAATGGTTTTGATCTTGATATTATCAAGGCTGAACGTGACAGAATTGATGCCGACCTGAAAGAAAATGGTTTCTTCTTTTTCAATCCTGATTTTCTAATAATACAGGTTGACAGCAATCAGGGCAATCACACTGTGAATCTTTATATCAATGTAAAGCAACAAACACCAACGCAAGCGAGACGCACGTACGACATTAATAAGGTATATATATATGCGAACTTTAGTTTGAAATCTTCAGCGGCTGATACTGCAAAGCAAGATGCAATTCAATATAAAAATTTTTATCTGGTGGATTCAGGAAAACTTTTTAAACCGGCTTTATTTAATGAAGCCATGAGATTTCAACCTGGTGACACATATACAAGGAGCGATCACAATCTTACATTAAGTCGTCTTATTAATTCCGGCTTATTCAAATTTGTAAAAAATCGTTTTGAGTTGGTGAATGTTGCCGACACACCAATGCTTAACACATATTATTATCTCACGCCGTTACCAAAAAAATCTTTGCAACTGCAGGTAATGGGCACCAGTAAATCAGATAATCTCGTTGGTTCGCAGGTAACAGTTGGATGGAAAGACAGAAATTTATTTGGAGGTGGTGAACTGCTCAGCATTGATGTATACGGTGGTTTTGAAGTTCAGTATAGTTCCGATCTTAATGGCTACAACACTTACAGGACGGGGCTTGACAATAAACTTTCTTTTCCGCGATTCATCATTCCTTTTACAAATATTAATACTACGGGCGCATTTTTGCCAAAAACAAATATTGAAATTGGTTATGATTTTTTAAATAAAATTCGTTTGTACACGCTTAATTCTTTTCGTTTTTCTTATGGTTACGACTGGAAAGAAAATGCACGCAAAGAACATGTGTTGAACCCCATTGCAATAACTTATGTGCAGCCATTAAATGTTACGCAGGAATATAAAGATAGCGCGTTGGATAACCCGGCATTGAATTATGCCATTCAAAAACAATTTATTTTAGGATCAAATTATACATTCACTTTTAACCAGCTTAATGGCAAACAACCTGTCAATGCTTTTTATTTAAATGAGAATGTAGATGTCTCCGGAAATGTTGCGGGTTTAATAAGTGGCGCAAATACAAAGGCAGGGAAAACTATTTATTTATTCGGACTTGATTTTTCTCAATACGTAAAAACAGAAACCGACTTCAGGTATTATCACAACATGGGCAACAGCACGTGGGCAAACAGAATTGATGTTGGCGTTGGTATTCCTTACGGCAATTCAACTGCGCTTCCATTTATAAAACAATTTTTTGCGGGTGGTACAAATGATATCCGCGCGTTTCGCAGCAGGTCAATTGGTCCGGGAATTTTCCAGGACACGACTCAGAAAAATTTTCTTCCCGATGAATCCGGCGATATCAAACTCGAATTCAATACTGAGTTACGCGCAAAACTTTTCAGCATTGTGAACGGAGCAATTTTTGTTGACGCAGGAAATGTTTGGTTGTTCAACAGCGATACGCTTCATCCCGGCGGACAATTCACCAGCGGATTCATGAAGCAACTTGCCGTTGGCGCAGGCGTTGGGTTGCGCTTCGATATTTCCATTTTACTTATCCGGCTTGATGTTGCGTTTCCACTGCGCATTCCATATTTGCCGGATGGATATCGCTGGGTTATTGATCAGATTAATTTTGGAAGCGGCGACTGGCGAAGAAATAATTTAGTGTACAATCTCGGAATCGGTTATCCTTTTTAATTAAACACGTCGCTTCTTTCGATCGCATTCAACGGAGAAGAAAGAAAATGAAACATTTGATCAGAACTTAGATTTTTGAACAAATTATTATATATGCATTACCGCTAGTTCAATTATTCGTTCTTCTTTTTGTTAAGAACATATTCATTAATCAATAATTTATCTATTTTAAAAAAGACATGGACACTTTTTAAACCATTAATTTATATTTTTCTGGTAAAATGTTACAATTTTCGTTCCAGCATCAGTTTCATTTTTTTTCTATCAGCTTTTGCAACATATCATTCAATTCTTTTTTCACCGTGCAATTGCAAAATTTCAAAATCTCTGTCGAGGCAATCTTTTTCCAGTCTGGTTACACGAGAATTGGCTTTTTTAATCTCTTTTTTTCTTAAACTCCAGGTTAATGTCAAGAATAACCATATCGTAATTCTTGTGCTTGATCATTTCGACCAACTCCTCAACAGTTGCTGTTTCATCTATAAATGCGTTGAGATTAATTAATTTATTGATAATGTTTTTGAGGACTTGCCTTATTATCGGATGGTCGTCTGCAATCAGGAACGTAAGATCTTTTCTGGCTCAGTGGACATAGGCTTGCAGGTTTTAACTATGTATTTTGGGTAAAATTGCACAGTAAAAATACTAATAATTATGCAGAAACATCTAATAGTATTTCTCTATTTTACGATTTCTAAGTGTTTTTGTTTATGAGTAGTATCGAAATAATTCGAAACATGCAAAATATCCATATCCTCAGATTCTTTTATTGGGTATGCAGCGATTTTGTAGTTCAGGTATATAAAGATGAGAAACATTAGTAAACTCACTCATTAAATTTATGACTGATAATTGAATAATTGCTATCGAATTTCATTTC
>DATHPY010000377.1:0-3840 GCA_035483315.1 Puia sp.
CGCCTTCGCAAACATCACAGCGACCACTTTTTACATTGAAAGAAAATCTTCCTGCATTATATCCGCGAATTTTTGCTTCGGGAATTGATGCAAACAAAGTTCTGATGTCTGTAAAAAACCCGCAGTATGTTGCCGGATTACTTCTCGGCGTTCTGCCAATCGGTGACTGATCAATTTCAATTACTTTATCAATATGCTGCAAACCGTCAATGGTTTTAAATTGCAACGGTTGTGTTTTTGAATTGTACGCATGCTTGCTCAGAATTGGATACAACGTTTCATTGATGAGTGTTGATTTTCCGCTACCACTTACACCAGTAACAACAATAAATTTTCCAAGTGGAAATATTGCGTTTACGTTTTTAAGATTATTTCCTTTCGCTCCTTTCAGTTCCAAAAATTTTCCATTGCCTTTTCGTCGCTCAGCCGGAATCGCAATTCTTTTGTGATTATTTAAATAAGAAGATGTGAGCGTGTCTAATTTTAATAACTCTTCAGGAATTCCGTGTGCAACAATTTTTCCACCATGATAACCTGCACGCGGACCGATGTCAATTAAATAATCAGCAGCCATCATAATATCTTTATCGTGCTCAACAACCAACACACTATTCCCGATATTGCGTAAATTTTTTAAAGCGTCGATCAAACGATGATTATCGCGCTGATGCAAACCAATACTCGGCTCATCCAAAATATAAGTGATGCCTTGAAGTTGCGAACCGATCTGTGTCGCAAGCCGAATACGCTGAGACTCGCCACCACTCAGCGTTCTGGACGGGCGATTAAGCGAGAGATACGTTAACCCGACGTCCAATAAAAATTGCAACCGCTCGCGAATTTCTTTAAGAACATCTTTTGCAATAGTGTTTTGCTTATCGCTTAATCTTTTTTCAATTCCATCGAACCAATGCATTAATTTGTTCAGATTCATTTCGCTTAACTCTGAAATATTTTTTTCATCAACCTTAAACCACAGACTGTCTCTTTTCAATCTTGCGCCGTTGCAGATCTCGCATTTTTTTAATTCCATGTATTTCTCAACCCATTCGCGCAATGTTTCCGTGCTGTATGTTGAAGAAAACCACCTCTTCAACATTGGAATTATTCCTTCATAGGTTCCCGTGTATGCTTCAGGAATTGTTTCATCATTTCCATCAACATCAAAACTTTTAGTTGCATCGCCATCGCCATACAAAAGCAAATTCAATTGCGATTCAGGCAATTCTTTTATCGGTTTATCTAAACTGATCTTATATTTTTTTGCAAACCGCACAACCTGCTGAAACACGCTCGCATCGCGCTCTTCACCGAGTGGAACAATGCCACCTTCTTTTACACTTTTTGTTTTATCAGGTAAAACGGAATGAAGACTTATCGTGAATACATCACCCAAACCTTTACAGGTTGGGCAAGCTCCATAAGGAGAATTAAATGAAAAACTATTTGGTGATGGCTCTTCGTAACTGATGCCTGTATCTTCGCACATTAATTGTTTACTGTACTGAACAATTTTATTATCATCATTAACTAAAATAAACATCAATTCTTTTCCGATCTGTAATGATTTTTGTACACTTTGACTTAAGCGCACTTTCATATCCGTTGTTACTTCCAATCTGTCAATCACAATTTCGATGTCGTGAATTTTATAACGGTCAACCTGCATTTTTGAAGTGAGGTCTTTTACTTCACCATCAACTCTTACTTTCAAAAAACCTTTTTTACGGATGTCTTCAAATAACTCGCGGTAATGTCCTTTTCTTCCGCGGACAACCGGAGCAAGCAACGTTATTTTTTTATTTTTGAATTTTTTAAAAACATTCTCAACAATTTCTTCCTCGCTGAACTTCACCATTTTTTTTCCGGTGTTGTAAGAATATGCTTTGCCGATTCTTGCAAATAACAATCGCAAAAAATCGTATACTTCAGTAACCGTTCCAACTGTACTGCGCGGATTTTTGTTGGTAGTTTTTTGTTCGATGGAGATTACGGGACTTAGTCCGGTTATTTTATCAACGTCCGGACGTTCCATGTCGCCGATGAATTGTCGCGCATAAGCGCCAAAACTTTCCATGTAACGGCGTTGACCTTCTGCATAAATTGTATCAAATGCGAGGGAAGATTTTCCGCTGCCGCTGATGCCGGTGATAACAACTAATTTATTTTTTGGAATTTTTATATCAATGTTTTTCAGGTTGTGCACGCGCGCGCCTTGTACATCAATAACATCTTCGCTGATTTCATTCGCCATAGTTAATTATACACCGATATTTTATTTTCGCTTAAAAATTTTAAATTAGAACTAAGATAAGAACAAATGCATTGCAGTTTGGTTTGAAATATTTTAGCCACAGAGATCCACTGAGGTTAGCACAGAGTTACGCAGAAATTCTCCGCAGTAGTATTTAAGACCTGTAAGGTTTCGAAATCTTACAGGTCTTTATCAACAAAAAAGCCGCGCTGAAAAACGCGGCTTTGACTTATTATCATTTAACCCTCTAACTCTATTGATGCAATGTTACTGTCGGAACTTTTGTTATTGAGCCTGAATCTACAACGATACTTGTAATCGTTGTATCATTATATCCGTTCCGCCCGAGGAAGGTGAGCGAATATGTTCCTGCAGTTACGCCTCTGAACATATAACCGCCGCCCCAATTTGGAATTGCATATAATGTGTCGCTGCCATTTATCGCTTCAACAAGCGGCGATTGACCGGGAGGCAACACAATTCCTTCAAGTTTTGAAAGATGCATGTCGTTGAACGCAATTATATAAGGCTTGAGATAGAATGTCCCGCTCCAGAAGAAAACAGATCTTTCCAAATTGAAGTCGAGCCACAATTCAAAATCATTACTGGAAATGCTGAAAACATTTTGCCTGCTTACATTAACATCAAAGTAAGGTTCTGGTCCGAAAACTTCCAGCGGATAGCTTGTAAGACTGTCAGTGTAAATAGAATTATCGGAGCCGAGCGTAACTCTTACTTTTAATACTTTACCGGTTGGATAAGTTCCTGCACCAAGCAACGTATCAACACCATTGCGTAATTGCATTAAATCATAAGTGCCGGGAGTGATGGAAAGTGTGTCCCATATTACGGACTTATTATTTGGTCCGCGATGGAAGCCGCAATAACCAATATCCCATTGGTTTGAAAAATCAGAATCGTTTTGCTGAACTGAAGTATCAATAAGAACGGCAACCTGCCTGATATCAACTAAAACTTTGAAGAAATCAATTGGGCCATCTGTCATATATATTGACATCTTCGATTGCCCTGCGGGAATATTTGCGCCTGAATTAATAGAGCTCTCTTTGTTACAGGCTATAAAAATGAGTAAGGCCAGGACGCCGCCCGTGCCGAGGATTTTTGTTTTGATAGTTTTCATGTTGTGAAAGTTTTACGTAGAAATACGACCATAGTATAAAAAATAAGTTTCAAAAACTGTTCCGGCTTTAAATTTTAACTTACGGTTTTGTTACATTAACAATCAAATGACAAATCGTTAAGAAAACAAAAAGGCTTAATGCTTTCACTTTTCTGCTCTTCAAATAACTTATACTGATTAACTTAAAGCAGAGTTGCCGTAGTTGTGAAAAATTTTTCAAGGATTTTTTTTGTTGAATTTAATATTCATTTCAATAACTGCTACCCAAATAAAAACATAGACGTAGCAGTGAGGAATAATTTCTGCAACCGCCTTTTATAATAACCAAATAACATTGAATTGAGCCGCTACTACTGTTCTTAAAAAAATAATACAGGGAAATAATAGGTTTTAATAAAAAGTCCACTAAATTTGTTGACTATTTTATTTATGCAAGTAATCTCAC
>DATHPY010000378.1:0-5178 GCA_035483315.1 Puia sp.
TTCGGGGGGTTACCGATAAAAGAAAAAGTGGTAAGCTACGGGCCATTTGTAATGAACAGCTTTGAAGAAATTCAACACGCAATTGCAGATTACAAAACCGGAAAAATGGGTCAGTTAGATTATTAATCTTTATTGATCAACTCCAAATGCAAATACAGTGTATTTTGGTTTTGAACCATTCGCTGTCATCATCATCATATTTAAAAAACCATATTCGCCGGGGGCAAGTTTTTTTCCCGGCGTTATTATAAATACATCACTTCCTGATTTTTGAATATTGCATGGAACTTCAACATTGCTGCCGACATCTTTTTTCTTATTAAACATTCCGCTGCCACCGCCAAGAATTGCTTCACGGTCTGATTTTCCGGGTTCGAATCTGTATAATTTGATCATCGCCGTCGGATCCATCATGGATGAATTCATTTTTACCATAAACTCCATTCCATCGTTTACTTTGATCCGAAAAGGCGATTTTACTCCATCGATAAAATAACCAGCTTCACTACCGCCAAAACCTAAGGCTTTGGTTTTGTTTTTCATTTCTGCCTGCACTTTTTCTACTAATACCAAAGAGTCCTGCTTCAATAAGTAAACATTATTAAGATATTGAGGTTGCAGACCGGTTGTTGTTTTCGTTTGCGCATTGATGTTAGTCGCACAAACTATAAATGTCATGAAAATTAAAAAAGATGTTTTCATAAAATAAATATTAAAAGCGGTATCCAATAGAAAGTTGTACTACATTATTTTTAAGACTGATACTACTCGTGCTCGGAATAAATGATGGAATAGAATCCGTTGAAGATGGTTGTTTGTAAAGATTCGATAAGCTGATATTATATTTTGCGCCGATTATAATTCCCGCATACGGATGAATTTCCAAACCTACTGCAAACCCATAATCATAGCGGTTGTAAAAACTCAAAATTTTATCTGCACTCGCATTGCCGGTTGAAGGTTGCGAGCTGTCTGCCTTTGCATTTAACAGGTAAGAAAATTGCGCACCCAATTGTATTTGCACATACCTGGTAATATTGATCGCCATTAATTGTGCCACGGTCAGGTAATTTAATTTTACAGAGCCGCTCGAAGAATCAGTTGAGTAATTATATCCTTGCCGCGAAAAAATTATTTCTGTGTGCGAACTCAAAATTGATTTTGTGAACGGAGAAATAAATATTCCTGCATGGAAACCAGTCTGACTTCCGCTATTAATGGAAGCAGCGTTGGTTACATTCGCGAAATTCAAACCGAATTTAATTCCAATCCCGATTCCATTATTGTCATTTTTATTTTTAGTTTGATTATTTCGCTGAGTACTATCCTTTGTATTTGTCTGGGCAAAACAACATGTACAAATAAGCAATAAAAAGCAGCAGCAGGTATTTTTCATAAATTTTTTTTGTAAGCTATATCACTTGAGGTTCTTCAGCAATAGAACAAAAGTTAGGTGTAAGAATAGTGGCAATGATCAATAATTCTTTTTCATCGCTTTGCTGATTGCTTCTGTGCGATTTTGTACGTGTAGTTTTTCATAAATTTTGTGAATATGCTGACGCACAGTATTTACTGAAATAAAAAGTTTTTCAGCGATCTCTTTATATAATAAGCCAGTTGAAAGCAATTGCAGTATCTCATTTTCGCGGTTGCTCAAAACTTTCAAATTCTCAATTGAATTTTCATCTTTTTGAAACATATTAACCAGCTTTCGCGCAATGTTTGCGCTCATCGGCGATCCGCCATTGTATAATTGTTTCAGTGATTCTGAAATTTGAGCAAGATTTGTGTTCTTCAATAAATATCCCGATGCTCCAGCTTTCAAAGCCTCGAATACTTTTTCATCATTTTCATAAACAGTAAACATCATATACTGTGTTGCAATATTTTTTTCGCGCAATTGACGGATACATTCAATGCCATTTATTCCAGGTAAATTTATATCCATGATGGCAATATCAGGTTGCAGTTTTGGAATTTGCAACATTGCTTCTTCTGCATTTTTAAAAGCAGCAAGTACATTGAATTCATCATTCAATGCAATAAAATTTTTTAACCCTTCACGAACCTCATCAAGGTCTTCAACTATAGCTATTGAAATTTTCATGTGTAATGCGAAATTAGTTGTGCCTGTTTCATCAGGCAATAGAACAAAAGTTATCGGGGCAAAGGAACTGTTACTTTTAATTCAGTTCCGTTTTGTTTTTTTATTTCCAATTCCCCGTTAATATCTTTTATTCTTTTTTTCATATTTGTTAATCCGTTACTGAACGGCCGGATATTTTCTGTATCAAACCCAATTCCATTATCATGCAAAATAATCATCAACGATTGTGTAATTTGAATACTAATATTTACTTCAGTTGCTTGGGCATGTTTAACAATATTATGCAACGCTTCTTTAATGGTGAGGTAAATATTTCGCCGGAATTCTCCGCTTACAAACATATCAGGAATAATTTCCGGAATTGATATTTTACTTTTGATCTCATTTTGAAAAAGATATTCCGCCGCATAAGCGCGCGTATAAGCAAGTAAATCTTTTAATGAATCGTTTTTTTCATTAAGCGCCCAAACAATTTCTCCCATCTTGCTTATCATTTCGTCTGAATATTCTTTTATTTTAATGATATCATCCTTAATAGATTTTTCTTGTATATTTTTTATATTGATTGTTTCGCTCAAAAATTTAATTCTTGATAAACCTGCTCCAAGATCATCGTGCATATCGGACGCAATGCGTGTTCTTTCCTGCTCAACCAACTGTTGTTTTTCCAATATAATTTTTTGCTTCTCTAATTTGCGATCGTAGTAAAACATAATTATGAAAATGATGATTGTAATAATTGACCCAAACAAAGGAATTCGAAACCACCATGTTTGCCACCACGGTGGTAATATGATAAATGAATAATCCGCGTTTTGTTCCGGGTAATGTCCATTCAAAAAACTTGCTTTTACTTTTAACATGTAATTCCCCGGCTCAAGGTTGACAAAATTTATTTCCGATCGTGTTGAGGGTTCACTCCAATTTTTTTCGCTACTCCCTGATAATAGATAACTGAACCTCGTTTGTTTTTCATCACAGAATGTTGGTGCAGCAACAGAAAATGAAACATTATTCTGGAGATAATTTAATTCCGGAGTTTGCTTTGAAGCAAAAACAGAACTGTCGCCAATCTTAATTTGTATAAACTGCAATCTTGGCGTATAATTATTT
Organism: Puia sp.; assembly: GCA_035483315.1. Classification (GTDB taxonomy): domain Bacteria; phylum Bacteroidota; class Bacteroidia; order Chitinophagales; family Chitinophagaceae; genus Puia. The sequence continues at coordinate 3,221 of DATHPY010000378.1, forward strand.
TTAGGAAAAAAATCATTTGATAATCGTATTATTCCATCGGCAGTAGTTACCCAATGTTCATTGCTTTTGGAAGATGAAACTTTATATATCTGCTGAAAAGCATTTCCACTCCTGGTAATATTTTCAATATAATATTTCCCATCAATCAAAATAATTTTATCAAGTCCTGCAGGTGAGCACGCCCAAATATTATCGGATGCATCAGTGTGCAGGTAACTGATAAAATTTTCAGATAGTCCATCTTTTGTAGTGAATTGTTTTACGAATTGCAATTGATCATTGTGAAATGAAAACAAAAAAACTCCGTGGTCTCGGGTTCCTATCCACACATTATTTTTCGTATCCGCTGTAACTGAACGAGGCGCTGCTAACGGAAGAATTTTGTCGTAAACATGAACCAATTGCAAATAATTACCTGGAGATTGCTGGTTCAGCTTAAACAAAAATAATTTGTTTGATCGCGTAGCAACCCACAAATAATCATTACTGATCGCCGCTTCATCTGCGAGGTAGCCCAACTCCTGTGAAACTATTTTTCCATTTTTTAATATGGCAACGACTTTATCAGAAATGCAAATGATATTATTTTCTTCATCGTGAAGAATGTATGAAAATCCATTGGTACCTGTCAAATCTCTGTAAAATAATGAAGTTGCAAACTGTTGTTTTTTGTTGTCAAAATTTACCTTGAATATTTCGAACCATTTTGCGAGATAAACAGATTGGTTCAAACGAAGAATATTATTAAAAGAGGAATTATTATTGCCGGCAAATACTTTATCTGAATTATTGTAATGAAGAAGGATAGTGTTATGCGCATGATCGTACAGCCATAATGAATCCGTATTATTATCTGTATAAAGACTTATGGATTGAAAACCCTTTTTTAGTTCTGAAAAAAACTCCAACTCCTGGTTTACAATTTTGGTAATACCCGTGTGTGCACCAGCGAGCCAGATAATATTTTCTTTGTCTTCAAAAAGTGATTCCTGTTGGTTCTCTGCCAAACCATTTTGTGAGTTGAAAAATTTAGTGTCTCCGCTTTTGTCAATTTTCAAAACACCATTGTATTCAAGCAACCATAAATTCTTTTCTTTATCAAAAAAAATGTTGGCTGAAGAACTGTTTGCCGGAATATGATATTGCGCTGCTGCATCGGAAAAAATTATTGTTCCTTTATTAAAAGATACACTGTCAATTTTAAAAAAGCCTTTTAGTGTTGATACAAGAATATTACTGTCGGGAGTGGCAGCTATAAAAAAAGTATGCTCTTTATTTTTTGAAATTAAAGATTTCCCTGTTTTCAAATCATAAACAATCATCTCTCCGTGAGGCGAAACAGTATGAAAGTTTGGATCAGATAAAATGTATAACCTTCCGTAAAGTTCTGTTCCATGAATTAAATTGGTAATTTTTTTTCCGTTTTCAATTAACTCAATTTTTTTAAACTGATTTTTTTCAAACTTGTAAAAGCCTTCATCAGCAAGCGCATAAAAAAAACCATCGCTGCATTTAATAAGCTGATTAATCACCGGAACAAAATTATCTGCAGTGTGGTAATTCTTGACAACACCATGCACCATGTATTGCAACTGCGTTGTGTTGGGCACAATCAATAATGAGTCATCGCCCAATTCAATAATGTCATTTATCAGGCTCGACGCAAGTCCGTTTTCCGCAGTGTAATTTGTAAATCGCGAACCGTCGTAAACACTCAATCCGCCAAAAGTGGAGACATATAATTTTCCCCTGCTATCCTGGAAAATAAAACGCGCACGGTTATTAATCAATCCATCTTTCGGTGTATAATTAACAAACGCATAACGTTGTGCAAAACAGTTAGCAACAATAAAAAAGCATGCAAGAAAAAATAAAATTCTTTGCATAGTTAAATGTAGAAAGAATTTTATGTACTTGGCTAAGGAATTCTATTAAACATCGTTGCGTCGCACACTTGT
>DATHPY010000379.1:0-3481 GCA_035483315.1 Puia sp.
TCTCAATTTAAAAAACTGGTATCCGGTTTGCATATACATTTGTTCCATCCGGATCTATGTTAAATATTTTCACAATAACTTTAAAATTTCAAAAAATTAAAATTTCATGAAACGAATCATTTATCCATTTGCAGCATTGATTATTTTGGCTGCATCAGCATTTACTTTTATTAAGTCGCAGGATTGGAAAGTAGGGGATGACTATACCATTAAATTCACCAGCGGTGATCCTTCCGGCGAGTTCAAAGGATTAAAAGGAACAGTTAGCTTTGACGATGCTAATCTTGCTGCATCAAAATTTGATGTCAGCGTTGATGTTGCTACTATCAACACAGGTAATGGCATGAAAAACACACATGCAAAAAGTGAAAAATGGTTTGATGCAGAAAAATATCCAACAATCACTTTTGTATCAACATCAATTACAAAGTCAGCAACGGGTTATGATGCAAAAGGTAATTTGCAAATTCATGGTGTAACAAAAGAAGTTACTCTTCCTTTTACATTTCAGAAAACAGCAACCGGCGGAGTCTTTACTTCAAGCTTTGATATAAACAGGCTTGATTACAACGTCAACACTGCTGAACCTAACCACGGTGCAAGCACGCTGAAAGTTGACCTGAACATTCCGGTGACGAAAGCATAATTGAATGTTTAAAAAAATATTCTTTTTAAGTATCAGTGCAGGCATCTTTTCATCAGTTGCCTGCATTGTCTATAACAGGGTTTATTATTTCGCATTCGAAATTGAATTCAAAAAATTAGTCAACTCCGGAAGTTTGATCGCAATAAATATATTTGCCTGCGTCATTGCGGGCATCGGTTATTATTTTCTCAAAACATGGTTCAAACGTGATCACGAAAAAATATTCAACCTGCTATTTACGTTATTAAGTTTTGCAAGCATTCTTGCGCCGTTGGCAATTTCGCTTCCGCTGGATGTTAAAAACCCTGAACTTTTTCCGGCTCTTGCAATACCAATGCATTTTTTTCCGGCAATTTCATGGTTCGCGGTAAAACCTTTTTTTAGCAAAGAATAATATAACTTCACTTCTCAAAATTTTTAAAAAGCAAATTGTAATTCTAAAAATTAAAAAATGAAAAACTTAAAATTCTATCTATTGTCAATAATTACTGCGTTGGCCGCGTTTACTGCCAGCGCGCAAACGGCTGATGATATCATTAAAAAAACTACCGATGCACTCGGCGGCAAAGATGCGATCAGCAAAATAAATTCAATGACTGTTGAAGCTACCATGCAGGTAATGGGCAATGAAGCGCCTAATACCGTTACCGTTTTAAATGGTAAAGGATACAGAAGCGAAAGTGAATTTAACGGGCAAAAAATAATTACCGCTATCACTGATAAAGGTGGCTGGATGATCAACCCAATGGCAGGAGCCAACGATGCAACTGCACTGCCGATTGATCAGTTTAAAAATTATAAAGAGCAATTATATATTGGTGGTCCGTTAATTAATTACGCTGCAAATGGCTACAAAGCCGAATTGCAGGGGCAGGAAAAAATTGGAAGTGTAAATGCGTACAAAATAAAACTGACTTCAAATGACAGTGTTGAAACAACTTTTTATATTGACCCAACCACCTATTACCCTATCAAGTCTATAAGACATGGAAATATGGGTGGCCAAGATGTTGAAATTTCAACAACTATGTCAAATTATAAAAAAACTGATGGCGGATTGGTTGCGCCTTATTCAATGGATTTGGATTTAGGTGGACAGTTACAAATATCAACCACCATTAAAAAAATAGAATTAAATAAACCGGTTGATCCTAAAATTTTTGATATGCCCGGTAAATAATCGTGAAATTCTTTTTAATAAAAAGGCACGAACTGAAAAGTTTGTGCCTTTTGTTTTTATGATATTTCCCGCTGATCGCGCAGATTCATTCGCAGATTTGCACAGAAAAGATCAGCGATAATCTGCGCGGTTTTAATCAGCGTTATCTGCGGGAAAAAATCTGCTGAAAATATTGTGATTAAAAGCATCGTCATTGTTTTTTTTAAATTATTTTTAGGAGAGAAATCAATCATGCCTTGCAAAATTTCTATACTATCTCCTATTTAAGTTTTGTGTTCTTCATCACTACAAATGGGCAACATAAAATCTCTGCAAATGAGTTTTCAATTAAATCAAATTTATCATTTTGGGATTCTATTCTTGTTAAGATTACTGTTGAAGGCAAAACAATATTTAATGATTCATTATTTAATAAGCAAATAGAACTAAAGAAGCATTTCTGGAAATAAAAAAAGGACATCTCACAATCACTACTCCTTTTTATATAGAGCCTGGTCAAATTAGTATCAGAGATTTTGGAAAAAATGAAATAGGCTTTGAAATTTCAAGAACAACTCACAATGACCAAAAAAATGCATTTGATAACCAATTGGATTCGGGTCTCCCTTTTAAACTTTTCATAGATCAAAAATTTACCCCGGATCAGTATGAAGAAAAAAAACGATCGTGGGTAAAACAATACATTTCGCATAACCGGAATTCAATAACGGGCATCGCAATATATCGGGGGTTTTTTTTAAATGCCGAGATTACTGACAGCGAAAAAATTGATGTTTTTAATTTGTTGAGCAATCAAACAAAATCGAGCTATGGAGGGAAACTGCTATCGAAAGAAATTAGCGTTATTAAAAAAGCTACAATAGGAAATTTATCTCCGCTTTTTAACCTCAATGATACCAATGGCAGAGTTTTTTTCTTAAAAGAATTCAGGGGGAAATATGTTTTGATTGATTTTTGGGCAAGTTGGTGTGGCCCATGCCGTGCACAAATTCCGGCATTGAAAACTGTATTTGAAAAATACAAGAGTAAAAAATTTGAAATTCTTGCTATTTCTCTGGATACAGATAGAGATCGTTGGATTAACGCAATAAACGATGAGCATTTTGATTGGGTGCAACTCAGTGATTTGAAAGGATGGACAAGTCCTGTTATGCAATCATATCATATTACTGCAATACCAGCTAATTTATTAATAGATCCAAACGGAAAGATTATTGCTAAAAATCTTGAACCTGCCGAGCTGGACAATAAATTATTTTCTATTTTCTAATTTTTCATTCTCCCAATCAAAAAATCCAATTCATCTTTTGTTGGTAAAGATCTTACTTCAGATTTTTCATCAAACTGCATTGATTTATTTTCTTTTGTATTATAAGCCGGCCATTCAGGAAGTCCTTTTCCATTCGGGTTTCCACTAGTTGAAAAGTTTGCCCAATAAGACGACATCAATTCAGCAAGATCATAATCCGTTTTTTGCCAGGGACGATCTTCGAATTTTAAATTGTTATAAACATATACAACTTCACCAGTGTGAAATGCGCCGTACTTTACAAAATCAGCAGTCGCCGGCACTTTGCGATTAAAATTATAAACATAAATTTTTGCCTTCCCTTTTTCGCTTTGTGTTTTTGCCCATGTATAATTCTGAATTCCAA
>DATHPY010000380.1:0-2568 GCA_035483315.1 Puia sp.
CGTCATGATGACAACCACACACAACAGCCATAGAGCAGGATCGTTTAACAACCCTATTTGTGTCCGAAGTCCTGTAAAAACGAAAAAAATAGGCAGAAGCAAAAGCAAACTTACATCTTCAATTTTTTCTGTAAGCGTATTTTTAAAACTAAAATCCGTAGGCATAATAACCCCTGCAATAAACGCCCCAAATAGGGCATGAATACCTATGACTTCAGATATATAAGAAGAGCCTAATAATATTACAAATGATATCGCTATAATCGTTTTATCAGTTTTTTCTTTACTTCCATATTTCTGACTCACCCTTGCTATGATCGGTTTTATGACATAGAACATAAACAGGACATAACCAATCGAGAAAGCAACGGTTGCCATAATGCCGTTTAGGTTTTCTGCTTTTACAATAGCAATCACAGCAGGCAAAAGACACCAAGCTGTGATATCATCTGCAGCAGCACAAGTAATAGCCAAAGATCCCAATGCCGTTTTGCTAAGCCCTCTTTCCTGAATTATTCGCGCCAGCACCGGAAATGCCGTAATGCTCATTGCAATTCCCATAAATAAAGAAAAAGACAGAAAACTTATATTGGCTGGAGCAAATTGTTCATAAATGAAATAAGCCAATCCTATTCCCAAAAAATACGGAAAAACAATGCTGGCATGGCTAATCACTAAGGCATCATGGGCCTTCTTTTTAACTTTTGTCAAATCAAGTTCCATTCCTATGATGAACATAAAAAAAACCAACCCTACCTGACTAAAAAACTGCAAGGTTTGTAAGGACTGAACGGGAAATAAAAAAGCTGAAAATTCCGGAAAAAGCGTTCCTACCAAAGAGGGACCTAAAAAAATCCCCGCAATAATTTCACCCGTCACGGAGGGTTGACCAATTTTATTGGCAAGTAACCCAAATAACCGAGATAAGAGAAGAATAAAAATTATTTGAATAAATAAAACACTTAATGGATGTTTTATATTTTGAATAAATGGATCGAATATAGTTTTTACTTCTTTTTCGGAAGAAATTGTATCCTTCGTTTTACTGTCAGATATTTTTACTTTTGAAATATAAGAATTGCCGGACTGAAGTGTCTTTCCTTGCTCAAGAATAAACCATATTAAAGAGGCGAAAATTCCCACAATAATAAAGTATACAAAGACATTCTTTTTCATAAAGATCAAATTTATGTAAAAAGAAAATTATAATAAAGGATTTATCCTAAGTTCGTTCAGAAAGAAGTTTCCCTTACAATATGTTTTAACTATTTAATTCAAAAATGATTAGTGTTTCTTAAACCAGAAAAAAAAATTATCTGCGGTATATCGATACAAAAATTAAAATAAAAAAAATTTAAAAAATAAAGCGACCGATATTTTTTATTTACTATATACCAAGTTTCGTCAATAGAGAGAGCAATTCCACTACTTTATTCGTATTGGTTTTTTTTAAGATGTTTCTTCTATGATTTCTCACGGTATGCTGACTAAGGCAAAGCTGATCTGCCATATCTTTACTATTCATTCCCTTTTTAAGCAACTCGATGATCATAAGTTCTCTTTTGGTAAGATTAATCTCGCTGCTGGCCACCGGATTATATTCCTCTTGAAGCAGTGTTACATAATCTACATCATTTTGTGAGGTTGAGATATTCAAAATAATTTTATCCGATTGCAAAATATGGTTGACAGGTGCTATAAGTCCAAAATCTACATGAATTTTTCCTTTTTTATTAAATCCAAGAATTTTTGAAACAATCGATACGCTGATATATTCGCCATCTTTCTTTTTGATACGAAAATTATAACTGAACCTGTAATTATCGGGAGTATCTTGCTGTTTTTCAGGAAGGGCACTCAAAAAAGTGGTAATTTTCTTAAATAATACATTCTCTAAAATTAAAAAATCATCCGGATGTATATAAGATGAAATGCTATCAAAACCATCGTTAAGGGCATTATTATAATCCACCCCTAAATAGCTGCAAAATGAAGGACTAATGTAAATATATTTTTTTGAGCGGTAATCATGCATATATATGAAGGTATTCCACATACTGCAAACGTGTTCAAAGTCCTGATACCCTTTTACCAAATCACGCAAATCCTCAGAAGGATTTTTTGATTTATTGGATTGCCATAATTTCACTAATGTATCAACCATGCCAAATATTAAGGAGTTGTTATTATCTGTATAACTTTCCCATCACTGTACGTAAATATAATCAAAAAGAACAAAAAATGACTCAAATGAGTCATTTTTTGGTATTGTTTTTCCATTTACCTTTGTCTCATCAAAATATCTAAATGACTTAAATGTAGGTATTTAAGTCATTTACAAGCCATTTTGCAGATATTTAAAAGTATTTTTTAATATTTTTTATCTGAAGGCTGGAAATAGGAATTTCCTATCTCCGGCAGTTATTAAAGCTACTATGATGGGCATTTTTAGCTATCACTGAGTCACCCCATTATAGTAGCTTTTTTATAAAGATTTTGGTAAGTTGGTGGTATATAATGCCCTTCTGAGGAATACGTCTTCAGGGGGCATTAATTATACTTTTGTAT
>DATHPY010000381.1:0-3236 GCA_035483315.1 Puia sp.
GCGATTATGCGCACAGTAAAAATATTTTTATCGGCGGCTATTCTTTATTCAGTTCAAGAAAAATAAGTGATGAAGATGATGTGATCGATCCCATTACCGGCAAACCCGATGCGGCTGCTTTTTTTGGCAACGCTCCTTGTCTTGGCAGCAATTGGGGATTGTCTTATTTGAACAAACTGAAATATTTTATTGCGCAAACTGGCTTTGATATTTTTGAAAATGATGGACCTTATCCGGGCGATGTTTGCGCATCAACAAAACATCCGGGACATAAAAACCTGGACGACAGTCAATGGAAGCAAATGGAATTGCAGAAAGGATTATATCACTGGTGCAACGAACATGGCGTTTATGTGAATGCGCCCGATTGGTATTTTTTAGATGGCACAAATAAAATTGCAATTGGTTACCGCGAAGTGAATTTTTCTTTGCCAAGAGAAGATCAAAAAATTTTAAACAGGCAAAATATTTATGATGGACTTTGGGAGAAAACTCCTTCAATGAGTTGGGGATTTGTGCCGCTCACAAAGTACCAAGGTGGCGGCGCAGAAGCAGTGCTGGAGCCGCTTTCCGAACATTTAAAAGATTATGAACAGTTTATGATGCAATATTATGGCGCTGGTGTGCAGGCTTGTTACCGTGGTCCGCGATTGTACGATACGGAATCAACAAAACAAACTGTTATCAATGTAATTGGTTGGTATAAAAAATATCGCGGCATTCTTAATTCTGATATTATTCATTTGCGCAGGGCGGATGGCAGAAATTGGGATGGCATCATGCATGTTGATCCGCAGGCAAAAATAAAAACATTGGTAATGTTGTACAACCCGTTGAAAGAAAAAATTATACGAACAATAAAAGTTCCCTTGTATTATTCGGGATTGACAACTGTTGCTGCAGTTCGAGAAAAAAACGGAACTTCAAAAATATATTCTTTGAACAGAAATTATGAAATTGAGTTGACGGTCATTATTCAGGCGGAGAGTTATACGTGGTTTGTGATTGAATAAGCGAGCGCCTATCTGAATCACAGATTAACCGGATTAAAAGATTTCACTGAGTTTGCTAACACGTGTCATTCCTGTACTTAGTGTAATCTGTGATTCAGACCACAGTTCAATAGAATTGTTACAGTACAAGAGTGCGACGCAACGATGCTTAATAGCAATTCAAATGCCGGAAATAAAAATAATTTGAAGATTTGAAAATGTGATAATTTGAAAAAAAATAAGCTCTGAAAAAATTTATAAACTAACGGATATCTATAATTGAAAACTTGCAATCATGAAAAAACTTCTTTCCGCGATATTTTTTTTCGCTTCTTCCTTTGCTATTGCGCAAACTTATCAGCCAACATGGGAAAGTCTTGGCAGCAGAACAATTCCCGAATGGTATCGTAATGGTAAGTTTGGAATTTTTATTCACTGGGGCGTTTACTCCGTACCTGCCTTTTGTACAAAAGGAAATTATGCAGAATGGTATCAAAACGCTTTAACAAGAGGCGATAGTGCAACAATAAAATATCACAAAGAAAAATTCGGGGATCGTAAGTATTATGACCTAGCAAATGATTTTAAAGCGGAATTATTTAATCCGGATGAATGGGCAAAGGTTTTTGAAGCATCAGGAGCAAAATACATTGTACTCACGTCAAAACATCACGATGGATTTTGTTTATGGCCAAGCAAAGATGCAAATAGAGATTGGGGATTTGCATGGAATGCAGTGGACGCGGGTCCTCACAGAGATTTACTTGGGGATTTATTTACAGCAGTTCGCAAAACTTCTGTGCATGCCGGCATGTATTTTTCTTTGTACGAATGGTACAATCCATTATGGTTGCATGATAAACCGAAATATGTTTCGCAGCACATGTGGCCACAAATGAAAGAGCTTGTGAATACATATAAGCCGGATGTTTTTTGGACTGATGGTGATTGGGAAGCGAGCGATAGTTTATGGAAATCAAAAGAATTTTTGGCGTGGTTATATAATGAAAGCCCGGTAAAAGATAAAGTGGTTACATACGACCGATGGGGAAGTGGCGTAAGATTTCATTACGGTGAAGTATATACGCCGGAATATCAGCCGGAGTTAAGTTTTGACAATCATTATTGGGAAGAAAATCGAGGTATGGGCTTTTCGTATGGGTATAACCGTGAGGAAGATGCCTGGGATTATAATTCTGCGCAGTCTCTCGTATTGCAGTTGATAGATAAAGTAAGCAGAGGTGGAAATTTTTTGCTGGATATTGGACCAGATGAACATGGAAAAATTCCACCGATCATGCAGGAACGCTTGTTACAGATAGGAGGTTGGATGAAAATTAATAATGAAGCAATTTATAATACGGTGAGCTGGAAAAAAGCTTCACAATGGAGCGCCGGAAAAACAGATTTCAAACCAAAAAATAACAGTGGCGATCTGTTATTGAAACTTACGGTTGATCCCGATCCCGGTTATGCAGTGAAAGAATGTTTCTTTACATACAATCCATCTGCAAATGATCTCTATGTTATTCTTCCAAAATATCCATCAACCAAAAAATTTGTTGTTCACGATCTGACGATAAGCGCGAATACGAAAATTGAATTAGTGGAAACTCATGAAGGATTAACGTGGCAGCAGCACGGAAATGATCTGCTGATCCAATTGCCGGAATTTGATCCGAATAAAATAAAAAGTCAGTATGCTTTCGTTTTAAAAATTAATAAGGCCGGTGCATTTGCTGCGACGCCAACCATGCATATTAATTATGCGAAAAATTCGCTGAAGCCGTTGGTAACAATAACTTCATACCAAAATACACAGGCGTATTATACCTTAGATGGCTCGATGCCAACAGAAAATTCAACAGCTTATACAAGACCGTTTGAAGTGGATAAGTCCGCAACATTACAGGTAAGAACTTTTAAAAAAGATGTGTTGCCGGGGAATGTAGTTACTGCTCCGGTAAAAGTTTTTGCATGGCAGGGTTCTGAAAAAATATCGAATGCTAATCCGGGATTGAAACTTACTGCGTACGAGGGAAATGCATTTCAGTCGGTAGATGATCTGAATAGTGCGCGTGTTGTGAAAAACGCGATCGTAGAAAATATTTCTTTGAAAGATACTTCCAGAAAAGAAGAAGCTGGTTTGATGTATCAAGGCTATATTGAAATTCCGAAAGATGACATCTACACTTTTTATTTGTCTTCTGATGATGGAAGTAAATTATGGATAGGAAATGAACT
>DATHPY010000382.1:0-4292 GCA_035483315.1 Puia sp.
ATAATTAATTTTATTAATAAAAAAGAAAATAAATAGTTCACTCTTTCTTTTTCAAACGGCTTCCGATATATATACCGGAAAAAAGAGTAAAGACAAATAAAATTATAATTAATAATTTCTCTTCGATAAATTTATTTTATAAAATCAATTAACTCGCCTGCGGCTCGTATTGCTATTTGTGTTTTCTGAAATTACCCCCGCAATCCGTTCGAAAAAATTGTGTGCCAAATTTATTTTTTCGAACCACAGCCCAATAGCTAAATAATATAATATAGTCTTATCGGCGAAAAAAAAGTCTGTTTTCATCCCCCGCTGAATTGGATTGAGCGGTTGCAGCAACGGACTGGATGGAAGACTGTCTGAACAACAAATATGTTACAAAGCCAAAATAAATTGTATAAGAAGCGCAACTACTTTGCTCCAATTTTTCTTAATCCATTTTTTTGTTTTGCTAATTCGTACGTTGACCTTTACGGGTTTACTCTGTTTATCTTCGGCATTATTTTTTTCTTGCTTGGAATGTGCCTTGTTGTTTACAATTCCCTCTGTTTGTTCGGACTGAAACAAAGAATAGTTTTCAGAATCGTATGCATTGTGAGTGGGGTCGCCTGTATTTTCATTTGCCATTTTATTGCAGAACTTTTATTAGCGATAAGATTTGAATAGAGGTATTTCCCTACTAAATTATAGAAAATGTAATCCGATGTGATTTTTAGTCAACTGCTTTTTCTCTTCTTCCAGTCAAGGTATCTCCTAATAATAATGACAATTAGATACGCTCCGACAACAATTAATACTTCCTTTGTCGTCCAAAGTGCCCCATTCCATAAAAAATAGATTTTTGCTGTAAGATTCATCTGAAAAAATTGCATCACAAATTAAAACAATTGCAGTTATAGCACCCAATAGATGTTAACCCCTACTTACATTAAATTATTTTCAGATTAACATTTCCATTAAAAAACAAGTTTGTAAATTTCTGATGGAATATTGTTTATCATTAACCAAAACCTTAATGAAAATTATTGCTCTGTCATTTATTTGATGGAGCTTTTTTGTAATTTAGAAGTTATGAAAAGTCTACTAATTCGATTATCTAATCTTGCCATCATCGTAATTGATTTGATGCTTTACAAAAACGGCAAAATTAGTAGCACTATAAGTTTAGTTATCTTACTAAGTTCAGTTGCTGTTACTCTCTTTCTCTTGAACTTCCGCAAAACTTCGAAGAGATAATTTTTTTTATTGAGTAGATGTTAACCCCTATTGGATGAAGATTATTATAAAAGTTAATTTCACATCTAACCTTAAACTTCTATTTATGCCTAATTGGAAAGATGTCGGTATTCAAGCCATAAAATATTTGGGACAATCGGTAGGAATTGTTGTCCTTTTATACGTAGCAGAAAAATATTTTGATATGACGTTTGCTGCTACAAGATTAAAACAAGAGAATTTTATTAATGCAAAAAAGATGCTTATTTCGAAGCAATTCAAGTCGCAAATAAAGTAATATCAAATGAAGATATTGAAGTAGCGAAATCCAGTAATGGCAAACCTGTTGATAAAAAATATCTACATAAGCATAACGTTGACCTTAGCACTTTCGAAATGGACGTAAATAGTTCCTATGATAAACTCATAATGTTTAGCCCTGATACAACAGTTCCCAATGCTTATTACAGAATATTTGTTAACGACGCTACTGGCAAAAATCAAATCACTATTAGAATGCAAGAATTTATAAAAGCTGTAAGAAATGAAATTGGGAACACTAATTTATTGCCGGACGATTACGAGATTTATTATATCGCGATGCCTTCTAAAGACAGCTTAAAAACTCAACCGCCTATTTAATTATTTTACGCAATATTTTTTCAATGTTGTCATTGAATGCCAAGAATAAGAATATAGCTATCGTAAGTTGAATCAATTGAAATCATGAAATCATTTTTGATTATCAAATTCATCACACTAAAAATTCAAATAGTTTAATACAGAGTTCGCCTGCGTCTCACATTGCCTGTTTAAAAAAAAGAAATTTAAAACAGCCGCTTGCGCTACCCCTCACCGCCGCGATTTTTTGTGATAAAAATTTAAAAATCGCATTGCGGCACAACACCCCTATTTTTCGCTTCGCAACATAATATAGAGTTATACGCGAAAAGAATCTTTTAGTGGCGCACCCTCTATTGCGTGTATCTTTTTCAAAATATCAATTTTTTCAACTGCGGTTAAATGTTTTTCTGCATGAATCCGACTTAATGAATCAATGCTGTGTGCTTGTTCTTTGATTATTGACTTTAGGCTTTCAACTATTACTTTGTTGTTGCTTTTCATGCTATCAACTATACTACTTTTTGTGGAATCAATTTTTCTTCTTGTTGTCTTTTCTGATGTATCGAGTATGGTACTATCTGTTGAGACTTGCGATGATAGATTAGTTATTTTAGTATTTAACGACTCATTTCCTCTCTCCAATGTTTTTATTTCTCCAGATTTTGTGGATTCTATGTAAATAGATACAATCATAATTTTGTCCCACTCATTGAGCACAAACTTACTCTTTGCAGTTACTGATTCAAATTGCAGACTTGAAGATAGTCCTCGTCAAATCTCAAATAACTCAAAATCCTTTTATCGCATGCAGAGATTTTTTCCAAAAAAAATCGGTGAATATTTTTCAGATTTTTTGGGAAATTAAAAAAGTTTATAATTTTGGTGCGCCATTGATAAGCTGGTTCATCGCCCAGTTGATACAGTCCTATACAGCGGTCATTTGGAATATACAACAATTTTAATGTTCTTTTTTAAAACTCTATTGTATGAGCAATCAAATTGATTCATTTGATGTCATTCAACAATTAAGAAAAAATGACATTATTATTCACCCGGTGACAAAAGAAAAATATGTTATCGGAGAAATTGGAGATGATTTTTTTATACTTGCCCTTGTCAACGAAAAGCGTGCATTAAAAATGATGCGGTTTCATGACTTGATAAACGAAAAGTGGCAAATTGAAAAATCAACTCCCCTGTCCGAAAGTTCTGCAGATGTTTTTATTAAAGATTAAAGACTTGCACCACGCAACCGAACTTTGAAAACTAACGTAACTGAAAGTAGCTCGTTTTTAGATTAGACCCAGCAAGCTTACCGCCCCGTCATTTATGGCGGGGCTTTTGTTTTAATAAAATTGGAAAAATGTTACCAGTATTCGGTAAGCATTTTATTCGCATACTCGCGGGATAGTTTTTCTATCTCCTCCTTTTTGTCGGAAAAACGGTATTCGAGTTGTTTAACTTCGTTGGTGAGTTTTGCGATAGAATCTTTAAGAGTAGTGATATAATCGGATTTGCTGTACGGTTTCAGTTTGTCGGGATGAAAATAATTTTTTAATGGAATTACACAGTCATTGTAAATATCCTGGAGCATTTGTCTGAAGTTATCCATAAATTAATTTTAGAAATAAAATACAAATTTTAAGCCACTCAGGTTAGTAAGAAAGGCGGGCAAGATAAGGCAAATAAAATAAACAGAATAATCTGAAATACATGAAAATATTGTTTATAACTTCTTTTTAAAACAAACACTGTTCTCAACATTTTGATACTGACCGAAGTTGGGAATAACCGAATAGTTGTTTTTTTTATACAAGCCAAGCGCTTCGGGTTGGTTTTTACCCGTTTCTAAAATGCAATATGAGTAATTTAATTCCCCCGCCCATTTTTCCAGCTCTGCTAAAACTTTTGTTGCTATTCCTTTTCCGCGTTCATTTCCGGAAACATACATCCGTTTTACTTCCACCGTATCCGGCGAATATTCTTTGAATGCCCCACAACCAACGGCGATTTCATTTTCGTAAGCAACGACCGCATATTTTATTTTAGCAATTTTGTTGAACTGGGCATAGAAAGCATGATCTTCTCCGTCGCGGAATTTTAAATCGGCATCAAGCAGCGCTACAAGTTTGATAAAGTCTGCATTTTCAGAATTTGTTCTGATAATGATCATTGCATTTAGTTTTTTAAATTTTAAATTTCCATCAATTTAAAATGATAAGAAAATCATTTACTGAAATTATTACAATTAAACTCGGGCAGCCAGGAACTTGTAACCAGCAACTGAAATTTTTCAAAAAAGAAAAGCCCTGCGACATGCAAGGCTTTTTTAATAAAGAAATTATTTTCGATCAATGATCTTTGTCAATATTATTGTACTTGAGCGTGTACGCGTCTGATTTATCTTTTTGTTTTTTTTGTTCGTAAATAGTTACCAAACTGTCGTAAGCGCC
>DATHPY010000383.1:0-2361 GCA_035483315.1 Puia sp.
CAGAAAAAAATGCTGAAAAAATACAGGCGAAAATAATTCTTGAAATGGCAAACGGGCCAACAACAACCCAAGCGGATGAAATTTTAAAACGAAAAAATGTGCTGGTAATACCTGATATTCTTGCCAATGCAGGCGGTGTTGCAGTCAGCTATTATGAATGGTATCAAAATCTCCACAATGAATCATGGACGAAAGAAGAAGTGTTTAAAAAATTAAAAAGGAAAATGCTCAATGCAACTGATACTGTCTGGAAAACCATGGATGAGTATAAGACAACGATGCGTAATGCAGCATATATAGCGGCATTAAAACAGTTTGAGAAAAGATAGCTCATGCAAAGAAATACTGTTATAACACTTACCGACCATCTCTTAATTGAGAAAAGAAAAGCAAAACACGACCTGACAATACTTTTGCATCAGATTGAAAACACTTCAAAAATTATCGCAAGCCATATCAAAGCGTCAGGGCTTGTTGATATTCTGGGAAAAACAGGTAAAAAAAATGCTTTTGGCGAAGAGGTACAAAAGCTTGATGAATTTGCAAATAATCTCTTAATTGAGGCGCTTCTTACCGGTGGGCAGGTACATGCTGTTGTCTCTGAAGAAAATGAAAAGCCCGTCTTTGCAACAAAAGCGAATGACGGCGAATATATTGTTTTTTTCGATCCGCTAGATGGCTCATCAAATATTGACGTCAACTGCCCTGTCGGCACAATCTTTGGCATCTATCATAAATCCGGTGGAATCCTGCAGCCAGGCAAAAAACAAATTGCCGCGGGATATACAATTTATGGTTCAAGTGTTATGTTTGTCTACTCTGTGGGCAACGGTGTGAATGGATTTACGCTTGATCCGGCTGTGGGCAATTATTTTCTTTCTCATCCGAATATCACAATACCGCCAGACGGCGACACGTATTCTATAAATGAGGCATATGAACTGAAATTTGATAAAGAACTGCGCTATTATTTACAGCACTTAAAACAAAAACCTGAAACTGCGATGCGCTATGTTGGCTCGATGATTGCAGATATGCACCGAACATTTATAAAAGGCGGCATTTTTATCCAACCTGCGAATAAAACAAGACCCAAAGGGAAGTTGCGCCTGACTATTGAAGTTAATCCATTTGCATTTCTCACTGAACAAGCAGGTGGAAAGGCAGTGGGATATGAAAATAAGAATCCACTCGCGCTTACTCCTGAACACATTCATGATCGATCACCGTTAATTGTCGGCAGTAAAAAAATGGTTGATGAATATCTTTTGTTTTATAAAGAAAGGAAGTAAATTATATAAAAAGCTGCATAAAAAATTTTCGGATGCATCTGAACTCCTCTATTCTTTTTTCAAGCAGGATCGTATGAATTGCAACGAAGAAAAATTTTTCATTTCCAGTGATAAAAACTATTAACGTTTTTGATGAGTAAAATACCCTATATAGACGAAGAGGACATTAGTAATAAGCGGATTTTATTGCGGGCAGACTTTGATGTTAAGCTTGATGCACACAATGCAATAGCTGATGATTTTCGAATAAGACAGCGTCTTCCAACTCTTGCATACCTCCTTAAAAAGAAAAATCGAATAATATGTGTATCTAAACTTGGTCGACCAAAGGATCGCGAAAAGCATCTTTCGCTCAAAATAATTGTTCAAAGATTGCGTCACTATTTGCCTGGGATAAAGATCACTTTAATTACTGATTTCCTTACTGAAAACCCCGCAACATTTGCAAAACAGAAAGCTTCGGAGATTTTAGTCCTGGAGAATATAAGATATTACCCCGAAGAAAAACAAAATGACAAAGCCTTTACGCAAAAATTGGCCGCCCTTGCCGATGTCTACGTCAATGATGCCTTTGCAATGTGTCATCGTCCCGAAGCATCAGTTGTCGGTATCCCCCAATTACTTCCAGGTTATGCAGGACTGCAACTAAAACAGGAAATGCAAATGATTTCCTCCGTTATTAAAAAACCGGAAAAACCGGTTGTCGTCATAATAGGTGGATCAAAAATTTCAACCAAAATTGCTGTAATATCAAAGCTTATTGAAATAGCAGATTATGTAATTCTTGGTGGCGGACTTGCTAATGTCTTTTTCCGGGCACAACGGTATCTGATCGGCAGCAGTATTTGCGAATATGAAATGACGCTAAAAGCAAGACAACTCCTCTACCTCGCCGGACAAAAAGGAACCAGAATTATTCTTCCAACTGATGTATTATTCGGCGACCCGAATGACACGGAAAAACGCGGTGAATTAGTTAAAATAAAAGAAAACAAAGTCCCCAAAGGAAAAATGATTCTTGATATCGGCCCTGAAACACAAGCGCATTACGGTTCAATTATCGCAAAAG
>DATHPY010000384.1:0-3438 GCA_035483315.1 Puia sp.
GGAAAAATAGAAGTAATACCAACCAAAGAAGCAAAAACACAACGCGATCTGTCGCTCGCTTATTCACCCGGCGTTGCGGAACCATGCAAAGAAATCCGCGACAATGTGGAAAACGTTTACAAATACACAGCAAAAGGAAATTTGGTGGCAGTCATCAGCAATGGTACGGCTGTATTGGGTTTGGGCGATATTGGTCCCGAAGCAAGCAAGCCGGTGATGGAAGGAAAAGGGGTATTGTTTAAAATATTTGCAGACATTGATGTGTTTGATATTGAGATCAATGAAAAAGATCCGGAGAAATTTGTACAGATCGTAAAGTCGCTTGAACCAACCTTCGGCGGAATTAATTTAGAAGATATCAAAGCACCGGAATGTTTTTATATTGAAACGCAACTGCGGGAGCAATTGAAAATTCCGGTGATGCACGACGATCAGCATGGAACGGCTATCATCAGCGGCGCGGCATTAATTAATGCGCTGGAAATTCAAAAGAAAAAAATTGACAAAGCAAGATTTGTGGTGAATGGCGCTGGAGCCGCGGCGATGGCTTGTTGCAAATTATATATTGCACTCGGCGCGAAGCATGAAAATTTTATGATGTTCGACCGCAAAGGAATTTTGCATATAGAGCGGCAGGATCTTGATGAAGAAAAGAAAAAATTCGCCATCACAAAACAAACAACACTTACGCTCACAGATGCGATGAAAGATGCTGATGTATTCATCGGGTTGAGTGTTGGTAATGTTGTAACGGAAGATATGGTGAAGAGCATGGCGAAAAATCCGATCGTGTTTGCGATGGCAAATCCTGATCCGGAGATCAGTTATGAAGCCGCAACCGCTGCGCGGAAAGATGTTATCATGGCAACAGGCAGAAGTGATTATCCCAACCAGGTAAATAATGTTCTTGGCTTTCCTTTTATTTTCCGCGGCGCACTGGATGTTCGCGCAACGCAAATTAATGAAGTGATGAAACTCGCTGTGGTAAAGGCTTTGGCAGAGCTTGCCAAAACCACCGTTCCTGATATCGTGAACATGGCTTACAACGAAAAAAGAATTTCATTCGGTCCTGAATATATTATTCCCAAACCTCTCGATCCGCGTTTGCTT
Organism: Puia sp.; assembly: GCA_035483315.1. GTDB lineage: Bacteria > Bacteroidota > Bacteroidia > Chitinophagales > Chitinophagaceae > Puia. The sequence continues at coordinate 1,111 of DATHPY010000384.1, forward strand.
TCCACGGTTGCTCCCGCAGTTGCAAAAGCTGCTATTGAAAGCGGCGTTGCGCAAACCATAATTACTGATTGGGATAATTATGCCATTGCATTGAATAAAAGATTGGGATTGGATAATCAATTGCTCCGTGTATTAGGAAATAAAGCAAGACGCGAACCAAAGCGAATTGTATTTGCAGAAGCGGACAATCTGAAAATTTTAAAAACTGCGCAGATCGTTTATGATGAAGGAGTGGCTTATCCTATTCTTCTTGGTAATGAAAATAAAATTAGAACCATTGCTGCGCATCATCATATTGATATTGATGAATTGCCGATCATTGATCCGCGCGGCGAAGAGCATGAAGAAAAAAGAAAAAAATTCGCGGAGATATTTTTTGAAAAAAGACAACGGCGTGGGTTTAATAAATATGAATCGTACAAACTCATGCGCGACCGGAATCATTTTGGTTGCATGATGGTGGAAACCGGCGAAGCGGATGCGATGATCTCAGGACTTACAAGAAATTATCCGGATACAATTCGTCCGGCGATACAAATTATCGGAACGGAAGAAGGCGTGAAAAAAATTGCGGGAATGTATTTGTTGCTAACAAAACGTGGTCCATTATTTCTTGCAGATACAACGGTGAATTTTAATCCGACTGCGGAAGAACTTGCCGATATCACTTTAATGGTTGCAAAAGAAGTGACGAATTTTAATTTAACTCCGCGCATCGCGATGTTGAGTTATTCTAATTTCGGAACAAGTAATTCTGCAGAAGCAAAATTAGTTGCGGAAGCAACAAAAATTGTGAGACAAAAAAATCCATCGCTTATCGTTGATGGAGAAATGCAGGCAAGCGTTGCATTCAACAATGAAATTTTAAAAGAGAATTATCCATTCAGTTCGTTAGTAGATCAGGAAGTGAATACATTGATATTTCCCAATCTTGCCGCTGGAAATGTTGCGTACAATTTATTAAAAGAAGTTGGTGGCGCAGATGCAATTGGTCCGATTCTTCTCGGGTTAAAAAAACCGGTGCATGTACTTCAGCTTGGTAGTTCCGTGCGCAGCATTTGCAATATGTGTCTTGTAGCAGTTATTGATGCGCAGATAAAATGCAAAACTTCATCAGAGCAATCAATTGACAAATCTCATTGGTGGAAACGGTTGAGAAAACCAAAAACAGAATCGAACGATAATCAATAAAAAACTCAAAGAAAATTTTTTGTATGAAAGCAAACATTGGCATCTCCGAAACAAATACGCACGCAGTTGCTCAGATTCTTTCTGTAATTCTTGCAGACGAATATGTTTTATACACTAAAACACGCAGAGCGCATTGGAACGTAGAAGGAATTGATTTTTTTGCAAAGCACACTTTTTTTGAAAGCCAGTATGAGCAACTCGATGAAGTAATTGATGATGTTGCAGAACGAATACGCACTTTAGGTCATTATGCTCCGGCAACTTTAAAATCATTTCTTAACCTCACGCGTTTAACCGAAGAATTAACGAATAATAATTCAAGTGAAGGATTTATTAAAGAGTTGGTAAGCGATCACGAAAGTGTTATCATCAAATTGCGCGAAAACATTAACCATATTGGCAATGAACTGCATGACCTTGGCACAAGCGATTTTATCACCGGGCTGATGGAAAAGCATGAAAAAATGGCCTGGTTATTACGCAGTCATTTAAAATAATTTATACAATTATTACACATCATCTTCATCAAGTTTATTTTCAGCAAAAAAGAAAATTGTATTTTCATTGCTGAAATAAAGATTTAAAACGGTTTCTTAATTATTACTTTCACCGCATGAGTTTTTTTACAGAATTCGGTCGCTACCTATTGATGTTGAAAGGAATGTTTTCTAAACCAGAGAATGGAAGAATGTATTGGAAAGAATTCATGCATCAATGTTCGGAGATCGGCATTGGTTCACTTGGCATCGTTGTAATCATTTCTGTTTTCATGGGCGCTGTGTCTGCACTGCAAACAGCATATCAGTTAGTCAGCCCGTTTATTCCGAAAGCGACCATCGCGCAGATCGTACGCGACACAGTTATCCTGGAGTTCGCGCCCACACTGGTTTGTATCGTTCTTGCCGGCGTAGTTGGCAGCAAAATTGCCAGCGAGTTAGGCAACATGCGCGTGAGTGAACAAATTGACGCACTCGAAATAATGGGCATCAATACAAAAACGTATTTGATCATGCCAAAAATTGTTGCGTCATTGATCGTTATCCCGATGATGGTTGTCATTTCCGCGGTGTTAGGAATTTGGGGTGGAAGATTTGCCAGCACTGTTTCCGGAATTCTTTCCACGCGAACTTTCGATCG
>DATHPY010000385.1:0-2412 GCA_035483315.1 Puia sp.
AAAGACATTCCTGAAAACTCAAGTTTGCAATTTGAATGGGTCGCGCCTTTCCAGCTTTGGTTTGATGTGAGTGACTGGGCGCACAAATGGGGCAATAATTGTTTAAGCACGTATGTAGAGTTAAAACCCGGCATTCTCCCTGCATCTGTAAATAAATTATTGTACAATTTTATTCAGAAAAAAGAACCAGCATCAATTGCACGGCCTTTTTTATTTAGTATGAACGACTGGCATTTGCGCGACAACTTTGATAACGGTGTGCAAACCGGCAGTGGAGCTATTCAGTATGTGCATTTGTTTACAATCATCGCCTGGATCATTTTACTGATCGCCTGCATCAACTTTATGAATCTTTCTACTGCCCGCAGTGAAAAACGTGCAAGAGAAGTTGGTGTAAGAAAAGTGCTGGGAGCAGGTAAACAAAATCTCATTTTACAATTTATCGGAGAAGCAATGTTTATGTCTTTGCTGGCTGCAATTACTGCTGTGATCATTATACTGCTGGTGCTGCCGGCATTCAACACATTGGTACAAAAAGATCTTGCACTTGATTTGAGTTATCCATGGCATATAACAGCGTTGACGATCATAACATTTGCGTGTGGTTTAGTTGCAGGGAGCTATCCGTCTTTATATTTGTCGTCATTTAATCCTGTATTTGTTTTAAAAGGATTAAAATTAAAAACAGGCAGCGCTGAGTTCATCCGCAAAGGTTTGGTGGTAGCCCAATTCAGCATTTCAATTATTCTCATCATTAGCACCATTATTATCTACCAACAAATACAACACGTAAAAGACCGTGAACTTGGTTTCAATAAAAATAATTTAATGCAGATAGACATGACCGGTGATATGGCTAAAAATTATTCGGTTATAAAACAGGATATGTTCAATACAGGCATGATAGATAATGTTGCGCTTTCAGATCATACGACACTTTACGGCGGCAACAATACCGGCGGACTTACGTGGGATGGAAAAATTTCTGCAGCGCAGGTTTTAATTTCTCAGCGATACATATCGGATGGATTTTTCAGTACATCGGGAATGAAAATTTTGGAAGGCAGAGATGTTAGAGAATCAGACAGTGGGCTTGTTGATAAAACCATCAATGTTGTTATTACACAAACCATGAAAAAATTAATGGGTAAGGGAAGCGCGTTAGGAAAAACGATACATTATGAAGGTGATGCAAGCGGAATTCATGGACAGGTTGTTGGCGTAGTGAACGATTATGTATATGGAGATATGTACGGCAAGCCTGACCCGGTTATGTTTTTTTATGCCAAACCCGAAAACACTACGGAGATGTATGTACGTTTAAAGCAAACAGCAAATGTAGAAACTGTTTTACCCGCTTTGCAAAAGATCATGAAAACAAACAATCCTGCTTATCCTTTTACATATCAGTTTGTGGATGATCAGTTCAACCAGATGTTTTTAAATGAACAACTGATAAGTAAATTATCCAGAGTGTTTGCAACACTCGCCATCATTATTTCCTGTTTGGGTTTATTTGGGTTGGCTGCATATACGGCAGAACGCAGAATAAAAGAAATAGGCGTGCGGAAAATACTTGGCGCAAGTGTATCCGGGATTGCAGCATTATTATCAAAAGACTTTTTGAAGCTGGTAATAATTTCCTGTGTAGTTGCATTTCCGGTCGCATGGCTGGCGATGAACAGTTGGTTAAAAAATTATGCGTACCGGATCAATATCCGTTGGAGTATATTTTTAATTGCGGGCGCGTTAGCTATCCTGATCGCATTGATCACTGTAAGTTTTCAATCTGTGCGAGCAGCATTAATGAACCCCGTGAAGAGTTTGAGAAGCGAGTGAGAGAATAATAATGTGATAATATGAAAATGTGAAAATGAAAAAGTGAATGGTCCATGGTGAATTGTGAAATTGTTTTTTGTTCGATAGGAACAGCAGGTCGGTAGAAATAATCAGAGAGTTTTTTGCGTGCCGTAGGTACGCATGGTCTGAGTGGAGATCTGGGAAGTTTCGAATAGTGCCGGCATTTACGCCGGTGAGAGCGAATGCTAACGATAATGGATAACCGAAATTAGGACGACAGTTGAATAGAACTTCTACAGTACAAGTGAGTGACACAACGATGATGAATAGAATTACAAATGCCCGTTACAAAAAAATTAAAATTGATAATAAGGAAATCAATAATCACTAAATCGTAATCAGTAATTCTTTTTTATGTTCAAAACATTTCTAAAGACTACTTTCCGCAACATATGGAAAAACAAAACCTACAGCTTTCTGAATATTTTTGGATTAGCAACCGGGATCGCATGCGCCGGTTTAATTTTTTTGTGGGTTGAAAATGAATTGACCTTCGATCATTATTTTCCAAACCGGAATAATTTATTCAACATTAAAGACCGGCAAACCTAT
>DATHPY010000386.1:0-5700 GCA_035483315.1 Puia sp.
TTTGAAAAGAAGTTGAAAGGATATGCGATAAAAGAACCTGTGTTCAGCTTCGATAAATTTCCGGGAGTTAATAAAGAACTCGGACCAGAAATGAAATCAACAGGTGAAGCGATACGGTTTATAAAAGATCTGCGCGATCCATATTTCCGGCAATTATATAAGGACAGAAGCATGTATTTGAGTAAATAATCGTTTCTGAAAATGAATACCGAAATTCAATCAATAATAGATAATTTACAGGAAGTATTAAATGGCGAACCCTGGTATGGACAATCGGTAAATGCAATTTTTGAAACGATTGATGCAAAAAACGTTTACAAAAAACCTTCGGAAAATTCTCATTCCTTAATTCAGTTATTATATCACATGAATAGTTGGGCTGAATTTACACTCGCTCAAATTCAAAATAAAATAACTGATATTGCTGTTTTTGAAAAGAAAGATTGGATTGAAATTAATCCTGCAGAACACACATGGGAAAAAGGATTGAAACAATTCAATTCAGTTCATCAGGAAATAATAAATGAGCTTCAAAAAAGAACTGATGATTTTTTGGATGATGCCGTAAAATATCGTGACTACAACTTTCGCTATCTTTTAAATGGATTAATACAACACGATATTTATCATCTCGGCCAAATAGTTTATTTGAAGAAATCTTTTGGGGACTAAAAGATCAAACAACTACAAATCCTTTTTTGATCGCATAAATTGCCAATCCGATCCGGGATTTTACATCGAATTTTTCGAAAAGTGCGTTTCTATAATCATCAATTGTGCGCGGACTTAAATTCAACTTCACCGCTATATCTTTATAAGTAAGTTCTGAACAAACCAGGTGCAAAAATTCCTTTTCTTTTTCAGTAAGAAAAATAGTTTGCTTTTCAGCGTCATCGCCGTCTTTGTTCAACCCGCTGATAATTTTTCCGGAAATATATTCGGGCAAATAAAAATCTTTCTTCATCACGGAATCCAATGCATTTTTTAACTCTTCAGGGTCAATGTTTTTTAAAACATAACCTTTTGCTCCGAGCCGAAGCATCCGGATTATAATTTTTTCATCGCTGAACATGGATAAAGCCAGCACTTTAATTTGCGGATAATTTTTATGAAGCCATTGCACCGTCTCAAAGCCGTCCATGCCGGGCATGTTTACATCAAGCAAAATAATATCCGGCACTGCATGTTGCGCAATTTTAGATTTTACATCTATTCCATTTTCCGCTTCAAATAAAACAACATGGTTTTCGTATGATGCAATTAATTTGCTAAGCGCTTTTCTAAGCAAAGTATGATCATCAGCAATAGCTACTTTTATTTTTTTATTTATCAAAACTTAACCTTTATTATATTTCTTTTTCAGCCGGAAGTTCAACCGTAATTGCAGTTCCGTTTCCTGCTTCGCTTTGAATGGAAATTAATGCGCCGATCAATTTTGCCCGGTTCACCATATTTCTTAAACCAATTCCACTGGACGATGTGGTTTGCGTTTGTTTTTTTTCTGCATTAAACCCGATGCCATCGTCTTCAACTTTCAGAACAAATTTATTATCTGTTGTGTAATTTACACCAACATTTATTTGACTGGCCTGTGCATGCTTTAAAATGTTATTGATCATTTCCTGGAACATCCTGAATATAAAGATCGCTTTTTGTGAATTTATGGAACCTGGATTTCCTGAAACTTCAAAATTAACTTTTGTCAAGCCTGTTTTTCTTAGCGTGTCTAATTCAAAACGAATCGCTTCGTCAATGCCTATGTCAGAGATGCGATCGCTGTGCATGCTTTTAGTAATATGCGATACATCAAAGATCACCTTGTTCAGCATGTCGCGGCAGTTCTGTATGCCTTCATAAGCAGGATGATTTTTGTCGAGCGGCAAGATGGATAATGATAATTTTATTACTGAAAGAACCTGTCCGATATTATCATGTAACTCTTGTGCAACAAATTTGAAGGTGGATTCTTGCATTTCTAATTGTGAACGAAGTAATTCCTGTTCATACTGCACTTTTACTTCTGCCAATTCTTTTTCCTGCCGGTGTTGTCTGCGCTGATATAAAAAGAGAATAATTACAATAAAACCAACTAATGTCAGAGCAAGGACAATACCGATTAAAATTACAAAATAGATTTCCTGATTTTGATCCGGCATAAAAACGCAATGGTAAATGATGAATATAAACAACAATCCAATATATTAGATATTATTTCCAAATTGTTGGCTATTATTTTTGGAGGGCTTTTTAAAAAACCAATGAGTCCAAATAAAGGAAAACTGCACGAATAATAAAAAAGAAGCCCTGAACATATCCAAAAAGAAGGTTGCCTTAATAAATTAATTGAATTAGTAAGTTGAAAAAGTTCGAGAAAATAATAAACGCAAAAAACGGCTATCAATAGGCATCCTAAAGAATAACTTACTGAAAGCAAAATGTTTATTTTCTGAACTATAAAAATATTGCAAACTGCGACGATTGGGTAAATAAAAAGGATATAAAAAATGATTTTTTTGATTTTTCGATTATGAATTATTTGAGCAATAACGAAAAAATAAAAACAAAACCCCACAGTTGTGTAAAAATTGAAAAGGGTTGTATTGTCTTTTCCATGAAAAGAAAGATATGTGATATAACCTCCAACTACTACAGTCAACAACATATAAAAGGGAAACAATCTCAGGTATAATTCTGAATTGCGGCGAAAATAAATAGTAACTCCTGCTATTAAGGCAATAATGATAATGGTGAAACTGATATATATTGTTAAAGTCAGCATTAAAATAGATATGCTGAAAGTAAGATTTTTTCAAAGAAGAAAAATAAAAGCTAACCTGCAAAGGTTAGCTTTATACATTTGTGAGCCTTAGTAAATCTTAAATGGTTATCTAAATAAATAAGTGTTAAACCTATTACACAATTGATAAACCTTTTTCACCATTATCAATTATTGTTGTACCAGGTTTAGTAAACCCACCACCGCACATAGGAGGGCAAACAGGGAACCAACCATATGCGAGGATATTTGTTTTTCCTTCGGTAGAAACATACAGATCTTTATTTGCTTTGCTATCTGTTCCTTTTGTTGCAACCATTACTACTGTTTGTCTTCCGGCCAAATCAGTATTTTCAAATTCCTGCGGGTGTGCTCCAAAACAAATACGAACTCCGTTGCCGCCATGCATTTTAATGCGTTCAACAAATTCTTCTAATTCTTCCACATTCATCCACGCAGTTAATGAATCTTCTTTGCCGATACGCTCAGAGTTTTGTATCCACCTTTCTTTTTTGTAGGTTCTGATCATTGTATCAACATACTGTGCATCTACATACTTACTTTGAACTAATTTTTTTTCAGTAGTAATCATAGCTTTTAATTTAAAATGAGGAATATTTTTATCTTGATAAAAATATTCAGATAAGCATTATGAATACTGCATAAAAAAATGCTAATCAATTAATTATGAATTATCATTATTTATAAATCATGGTGTTTCAGGCATTAATGCATAAAATACTGAAAAAGACCGTTTTTTTACGGGGTAAAATACCGTGAAAATACGGGGTAAAATACCGTATAAAATCGAAAAAATACGAATCGAAAATAAATGTTTCCTTGTAGTGAAGATTGTGCTAATAATAATATTTGATGTGAAAGTTTAGTTTTTCATACCTTTTTGTAATGTTATTTAAACCTGTTCCTGCGTGGAAAGAAGCGCCTTTTCTCCGCTTGTTAGTACCATTTATTTTGGGAATTATTGTTCAATGGTATTTGCCGGTTCCATTTTTTTTAATTCTTGACATTTTTATTTTACTGATTATTCTTTTGCTTTTATTTAATTCAATAAAAATTTTTTTTCAATTCAGGTATTATTGGATAAATGGAATTTTAATTAACAGCATAATTTTTTTTGTTGGTGCAATTTTAATTTATACTAACGATTCCACTCATTCCACAGATTGTATAAAAAATTGTTATCAGGATAATGATATTATCGTTGCCAAACTCAGCGAGCCACTATCAGAAAAAGAAAAAACTTTTAAAGCAGAAGCGTCAGTTACGGAAATCATTGGGAAAAAAAATGAGCAAGATGTAAAAGGTTCAATCATTATCTATTTTCAAAAAGATTCTTCTTTATCATCAGTTGGATATGGTTCGCAAATTGTTTTTAAAAAATCCCTGCAATTAATAAAAAACGCGGGTAATCCTGAATCGTTCGATTATCAGCGTTGCTGCGCTTTTAATAATGTTTATTATCAGGTTTTTTTAAAGTCAAAGGATTTTGTTGTTGTGAATGCAAAAGAAGAAAACCCAATTACAAAATTTTTATTTTTTGCGCGAAGTAAAACAATAGCAATTTTTCAAAAGTACATTCCGGGAGAAAAAGAAAAAGGATTTGCCGAAGCTTTATTAATTGGTTATCGGGATGATTTAGACAAAACATTGGTGCAATCTTACACCAACACCGGTGTTGTTCACATTATTGCCATTTCCGGAATGCAGCTTGCCTTTATATATATTTTCTTACTATTAGTTTTTAAACCTTTTGCAAAATTCCGGCTAATTAAAATTTTAAGGCCAATTACGATTCTTGCAACATTATGGTTATTCAGTTCAATGTCTGGCGCATCGCCTTCAGTGTTACGCGCCGCGGTGATGTTAACTTGTATTGTTATTGGCGAAAGTTTTTTAAAACGAACTTCCATTTACACTAATCTTGCAGCCTCAGCATTTTTGTTATTATGCTGCAACCCTTACTGGTTATGGGATGTAGGCTTTCAGCTTTCATATTCCGCCGTTTTGAGCATTGTTATTTTTATGAAACCAATTTATAATCTTTTCTATATTCAAAATAAGATTCTTGATTTTATCTAGCAATTAATATCGGTCTCAATTGCTGCACAAATACTGACTACGCCGTTCAGTATTTTTCAGTTTCATCAATTCCCTGTTTATTTTTTACTTACTAATCTTATTGCAGTTCCGTTATCAAGCATCGTTCTTTTTGGAGAATTAATATTGTGTGCGGTTTCGTTCATTCCAGTCATTGCAAAATTTTTTGGTGTCATTCTCAATTGGCTGATCTGGTTGCTAAATAGTTTTATTGAGCACATGGAAACTTTGCCATTATCAATTTGGGGCAATTTACAGATTAGTGTTCCGCAGGTAATTTGTTGCTATGTTATTATCACTACAATATCAATGTGGCTGTTTTTAAAAAATAAATCTTCTTTGATCATTGCTTTCTCGGCGATGTTATTTTTTATTATGTTGAGAACATTTTCTTTCTGGCAAGTTTCAGATCAGCAAAAAATAATTGTTTATAACGTTCCGCAACACCAGGCGATTGATTTTATTTCAGGAAGAAATTTTATGTTTAAAACTGACAGCTCATTAAATGCTAATAATTCGTTACAAAATTTCTTTCTTAAATCTTCGCGAATGAGCCAGCGCATTTCACTCTGCGATTCACTGTCTTCATTTAATTATGGCAGGAATATTTTTTTGTGGCGCTCAAAAAAAATTCTTTTGATTGATAAGTCAATAGTATTTCAGTCGCCTGAAAATAAAATTGCAGTTGATGCAATTATCATTTCTCAAAATCCAAAAATAAAAATCGCCAATCTCGCTTCTGTTTTTAATTGTAATGAATGGATATTCGATGCTTCTAATTCTGGCTGGAATATTACTAAATGGAA
>DATHPY010000387.1:0-2331 GCA_035483315.1 Puia sp.
AAGATGAAATATTAAAGACAACGCACCAACTCCGGGAACTCTCCGCACACTTACAATCCGTTCGCGAGGAAGAACGTGCAAGTGTTGCAAGGGAAATTCATGACGAATTGGGACAACAATTAACCGGGTTGAAAATGGATATCGCATCACTAAACAAAAGACTCTCATCAACCGATAATATAATTATTGAAAAAGTTCAAAGCATAAACCAACTTCTCAACACTTCAATCAAAACAGTTAGAAAAATTGCTACAGAACTTCGCCCGAGTATTTTGGATGATCTTGGTCTTATCGCTGCTGTTGAATGGCAATGCCAGGAATTTGGAAAAAGATCTGAGATCGAGACCCATTTTTTTAGTGATGTTGAAGATCTGAATTTAGATGCGCAAATTTCAATTTGTCTTTTTCGAATCTGCCAGGAATCGCTGACTAACATTGGACGTTACGCGCAAGCCTCAGTTATTGAAGTTTCGCTAAAACATTTTGACGATAAAATCGTATTAACTATAAAAGATAATGGCATAGGTTTCGATACTGAATTTATAGGCCAAAAGAAAACCTGGGGTTTGTTGGGTATGAAAGAAAGAGCGGCTATCATGAAAGGAAAAGTGACTATCAACAGCGAAAAACAAAAAGGAACAACCGTCGAAGTGATCATCCCGATTTCTTCAACTGCTTAAATAAAAGTCATCATGAAACGGATATTAATTGCCGATGATCATACAGTAGTTCGCAGAGGATTAAAACAAATATTGCTGGAAGCTTTTCCATTTGCCGAAATTGAAGAAGTGGCGGACGCGGAAGAATTATTTAAAAAGACATTGAAACATAAATGGGATGTCGTTATCTCCGATATCTCAATGCCCGGCAGAAGCGGGCTTGAAGTGCTGCAACAAATCAAATTAGATCAGCCAAAACTTCCTGTACTCATTTTGAGTGTTCATCCCGAAGACCAATATGCGTTACGGGTATTAAAAGCAGGAGCTTCCGGTTATCTCAATAAAGATTCCGCCCCCGAAGAATTGGTGAAAGCAGTAAATCAATTGCTACTGGGGAAAAAATATATCACAGCTACCATTGCTGAAAAACTTGCTTCCAATCTCGATCAGGATTCTGAGAAACAACTTCACGAATTACTTTCTGACCGGGAATTTGAAGTATTCAAGCTTCTCGCTTCAGGTAAATCGGTTTCTTCGATCGCAGAACAATTCTCGCTCAATGTCAGCACCATCAGCACATACCGCGCGCGCATCATGGAAAAAATGAATTTCAAAACCAATGCCGACCTCACACTTTATGCCATCGAAAATAAGCTGATGTAGTAATTACTAAATTACCGCTCCAGGTATTTTTTGTAGCAAATCAACTACAAAATAAATACAAACACATTTATAGAGACATGGTTTTTATCCAATTATTTTTGTGACAGAACAACCAGCATGGATAAAGAAAAAAAAATAATTTTGATTGTCGATGATTCTGTAATCGTAATTGACAGATTGGTAAATATGCTGGAAGAATTAACAACAAGGCACACTATTTTTACCTGCAACAGTTATCAAGAAGCTATAAACGCGATCATTGAAAAAAATATTGATATCGCTGTACTTGATATAAATCTTCCGGATGGCAACGGAATAAATATTCTGCGTTATCTCAAAAAAAATAAACCTGCGGTTCAGGTAATCATGCTCACCAACCAATCCACGGAATTTTACCGCAAATTATGTTTAAAGGAAGGTGCAGCATATTTCATTGATAAATCCTCGGGGTTCGATGCGCTGCCGGAAATAATTTCATCTCTTTTAAATTAAAGTAGTTGAAAAACTACAAAGCATTCTTATCAGCAATTACAGAAAAGATATAGCAAGTGCTATTTTTAGCAGGGTGACAATGTTCTTCCTTTGCGTTAAACGAAACCATTTTCATGAGTATCAAAAAAACACTTCTCGTTGTAGATGATTCCATGGTTGTTGTAGATCGCCTGATACCAATGTTGGAAAGTTTAGAAAATATCGCCATTGTTATACATGCGGGCAGTTACCAGGAAGCCATTGAAATGATCACAGAAATGAAACCTGATTTAATTCTGCTGGACATAAATCTTCCTGATAAAAGCGGGATAGAATTGCTTAGAAAGATTCGTGAAAAAAATCAGGAAATTGTAGTGATCATGATCACCAATCACGCGACTCCTGAATATAGCAAGCTGTGCAAGAGACTGGGAGCGCAATATTTTTTTGACAAATCAAAAGATTTTGAACTGATTCCTGAGGTAATTGAAGAAGAATATTAAATAAACAAATCCATCAATCATTTAAGCCATTCCCT
>DATHPY010000388.1:0-7407 GCA_035483315.1 Puia sp.
TAAAATCTTCTTCAGAACATTTGAAGCAAACAGAAGTATCTGTAGTTGTGCTCATCATGCAAAATATTTTTTCACCAATGCAAAAACATAAGCCACTCTCCCATTTTATATCTTCAGTTACTTTTGATAAAGACAAACAAAAAATTCTGATGAATTCATTATTCATTGGCAGTAATTTTTAATAAATTAAATTTACTCACTAATATGGTAAGCACACAAACAGTAAGACAAATCGCATTATCATTTCCGGAAACCGATGAGCATCCTCATTTTGAGCGACAGGCTTTTCGTGTGAAAAAGAAAATATTTGCAACGCTGCTGGAGAAAAATCAAACACTCAACGTAAAACTTTCTGCAATTGATCAATCCGTTTTCTGCGCATTTGATCCGGCAATTATTTATCCCGTTCCCGGCAAGTGGGGATTACACGGAATGACAACAATTGAATTACTTAAAGTGAAAAAAAGCATGGTGAAAGATGCGCTAACCTGCGCCTATTGTAATGTTGCTCCCAAAGAACTTTCTCAAAAATATTTACGCTGATCAATTACTAAGAACAATATTCTGTTTACCTTTTTTTATATTCAATTTGTAGCGAAGAATAACATCATTATTATACATCAGGTGCAGCCATTTTATATTTTCAGTTGAAACGATAAACTCATACTTAATTTTTTTCCCTTCAATTTCCGGTTGCAAAAAAACAACCGATGAATATTTTGCAAGCATATCGGAATCAAGTGATGCCGTATCAGCAAATTTTTTTCTATCAGGTTCCGCATCCGAAATTTGAATCTCAAATCGCAGCGTATCCCCCGGAGCTGTTTCTATATTTCCTTTTGCGGGCCAGAAAGAAGTTATATTGTACTTGACAAATGATCGTTGTTTAAAAGGAGAATTGCGAAATTCTTCGGATGATGGCGGATCTGGTAACAATGTCCATTCCAAATCATCAGGGAAATGATCGTTGATGAATAATTCCGGCGATGTAAAAAAATAGTAATCGTCAAAGTGTTTAATAAATTCACCACCGTAATAAGTAAAATAACCGCTCGCCCAGGTCACATCAATCAAATGCCATGCACTGTCAACAAAAACTGCATTCCAGTAATGATTGGAAAAAAATTTTGTCCCAATATGATTCATGTCGCCGCGCGCGTAGCCGGTAATCAGCATACATTTAATTCCTGCATAATCACACAAAGTTTTAAAAAGCCGCGCATAACCTTCACAAACTCCGGATTGATTTCTTAATACAGTTTCCGCAACATATTCATCCGCAGAATTTACAACAACAGAATCAATCGGTTTCAATAACGTAAATTTTGTTGATGGATTTTTGCGAATCGTTCTTTTTGTTTTATAATCAATATGCTCGGCAACCCAACTGAATATTGCACGCACTTTTTGTATATCTGTTGAATAAGATGCCGTAAGGGAATGAGCAAGCTCAGCTGGTGGCGCGGGTTCTATTGATAATACTGCCTCATCAATTTTATTGAGGTTATAATTTTGTTGCGCAAAACAATTATAAACTGTTGATAAAAATAATATTGCAATCAATCGTTTCATAAATTTCTAAAACCGCAAAAGCAATTTCGCTTTTTTTTGCAAGATGAATAACGTTTATAACGACTTATTGTTTGTTTAAAATTGTTTACATTTCATAACAAATTATTAATGAAGAATTCAGCAAATAAAAATATTGAACATGTATTTGTATTAATGCTTGAAAACCGCTCCTTCGATCACATACTCGGTTTTTCAAGGATAAAAAGAATTGATGCTGAAAATGGAAATCCAACTTCTATAAATGGTTTGTCGGGAAAAGAATTCAACAGCTATAAAAATCAGCAATATTCTGTTCTTCGCGGAGCTGATTACACAATGCCTTTTGATCCGGGTCATGAATTTACCGATGTAGTGGAGCAGTTGTGCGGAGAGGGAACAACCTATCCTAACGGTGGTGCATATCCCAAAATAAATAATAACGGTTTTGTAAGCAATTACGAAACTACAAAATCAACCGGTGAAGACGGTGCAACAGGCGACTTTGGTGAGATAATGAAATGCTACGACACTAAAAAACAATTGCCTGTAATGATGTCATTGGCGAAACAATTTGCAGTTTGTGATAACTGGTTTGCATCATTACCCGGACCAACATGGCCAAACCGTTTCTTTTTGCACGGCGCTTCTTCCGCAGGACTTGATCATAGCCGAACAACCGGCGAAATATTAGCATGGGAAACTGTGGATGGGTTTGATTTTCCCAATCATTCCATTTATAAATTAATGGATAACCACAAAGTGACGTGGAGAATTTATCGAGGGAGTTAATAGTCCCCTCATCGGTTCAATTCCATGCGTATCTGCATTGAAAGGGATTGAATTTTGGGATACGCATCCATATCAAAATTTTAAAAATGATATCAACAATCAATATTCATATTCTTACACTTTTATTGAACCGAATTATGGCGACGTAACCAATAACACTTATTCTGGTGGTCAGTCGCAGCATCCGATGGATGATGTAAGAAACGGCGAAGCGTTGATCAAATCAACTTATGAAACAATCCGTAATTCTTCGTTATGGACAAAAAGTTTACTCATTATTATTTATGATGAACATGGCGGCTTTTATGATCATTTTGCTCCACCTGCTGCAATTTCCCCGGGCGATACTATTGCAAAATATAATCAATACGGTTTTATATTTCAGCAATATGGCGTAAGAGTTCCGGCATTGATCATATCAGCTTACACGCCAAAAAATATAATTGATCACAGAACCTATGATCACTCATCCGTGCCGGCAACATTAGAAGCAATGTTTAATTTGCCAGCACTCACAAAACGAGATGCAAAGACAAACGATATCACTTCTCTCGCATCATTAAAAATTGCAAGAACAGATGCGCCGGCAACTCTTCCGGATCCTGTAGTTATTTCAACTGTGGAAATGGCTTTTGCACAATTAAAAAAGGAAAAATTGCAAATGATGCAGAATCGCTCAACAAGGGAAGTTTGCCCGGCTTTTTACACATCGCATCAAAAGGCGAAATGAAAATAGCAAAAACTAAAAAAGAAAAAAATGCAATACTTGCGAGATTCAAAAAATTAAAAACAAGAGGCGATGCAAGGAAATATTTGCAGAAAGTATTGCCAAAATTAAATGCAGTTCCAAACCGAAAATAAAAAAGCCCCATAAAAATTATGAGGCTTTTCATTTTTCAATTTATTTAATTTAAAATCCCCATTTCTTCATAATGTCATAATCCATCTTCGCCGCTTCCAATGGAGTTTTGTCCTGGTAAGATTCCTGTTCTATGATAAATTGTTTTGTACCTCCGGATTTTTTTCCGAGATCAACAATATCTTTTGTACCAATTACACCAGTTCCGAGAATTGTGCTTTCATATCCATCTCCCATTTCACTTTTTGCACTTTTAATTTCATCTTTCACATGCATCAATTCAAAACGCCCGGGATATTGTTTAATAATATCTGCAGCGCGACCACCGGCTCCGTACATATTTCCGATATCAATTTGCTGTGCAACCAAACTTGGATCGGTGTGCTGCAAAATAATATCGTACACTTTCATATTGTTAAGCGAACTGCTGAATTCAAAATTATGATTGTGATATCCAAATTTCATTCCATGCGCTTTGCACAATTCACCGCTCTTATTAAATACATCTAAAAAAGCCAGCAACCCGTCGTAATCTTTGCGCAAACTTTCATCAAGCCACGGACTGATAACGTATTGCTGTCCCACGGTCGCCGCATCTTCCACAGTATGTTTCCATGAATCTGTAAAATCTTTTTTATCCTTATCCCACGCATTATTTCCCATCACCGTATGACCACTCAACATTTTCAAACCAAGATCATCCAAAACTTTTTTAAATTCTGTAGGACTGTATTTATAAAATGTTCTGTTTTGATAATTCGCATGCTCAACATATTTATAACCCATGTCTGCAAGCTGTTTCAATGTTCCCGAAGGATCTTTCGTCATATCTGCACGAACAGAATACAATTGAATTCCTAAAATTTCTTTTGCCATTGGTGAAGTTTTTAATGACGAAGCAAAAATTTTATTGGAAAGAAGTGACGCGCCGGCAGCAGCGATCGCGCTGGTTTTTAAAAATTTTCTCCTGGAAGTTTGCATAATAAATAATTTATTCGTTAGATGTTGGGATGATTACTCTTTAAAAATAGGCGATTATTTCTTTCAAATATCAATCGTGCAAAAAAAAGTATCAATACCTTAAAAAATGAAATGAAAATTCTCATTGTGTAGATATAACACTTTCAAAAATTATTCTTGAAAAGGCATTTTTATTTTTGTTCCAGGATGCAGTAATTCTATTAAGCATCATTGCAATCGCAGATTTGTTCATTTCTTTTCTTCCAGTGAAAGAAAAGAAATGAATCACTCTTGTACACTTAGGAATTCTATTCAGCAATAATGTGCGACAGCGTAATAAAAAGATACTTTGTTTCATTTTCACTGCCATGTCAGGTGTTCTCACCTGACATTTGAAAATAAGAACTTACTGAAATAGTAGTCTTAAAATTTAGCGTCGGGTGAAAACATCTGACGCGGCGTAAAACCTCTGTGGCAAATCTTTCAAACAAAAAAGCATCTCATAATTTGAAGATGCTTTTCTTTTTATGATGATTGTTTCGTGGTTGTATCTACCGATGCTCCGGCTCCTTAGGCCTTTGCACTGGCTGTCTTTGCTGTGTTGGTTGACGTTGCTGCGTTGGTTGCCTGCTGGGATTATTACGAGGTTGATTATTATTTGTACGAACCTGTTGTTGATGAACTGCTGGTCTGTTTGTTTGCGGATTATTATTTGGATGAACAGTATTATTTCTTGCCGGATTATTTCTAACCGCATTATTATTTACGGGATTATTTGTTGATGGGGTTGTTCTATGCACAGGCATTGTTGTACGATTATTATTTGGCGCGTTATTGTGAACCGGGTTATTAGCAGGACTACTATTGGTTCTTACATTATTATTTGTATTCGCAGGTCTTATCGGCGAGCTAACATGAGACGCTGCAAAAGTTTCTTGTCTTATTCCCGTGTTGCGTGCAGGCAATGAACTTTGCCGCAGATTATGATAATCCTGAACATGCGAAGGCGCTGGCGTGCCTCCACCATTTCTATTTATTGTCGGACGATAAATAGCAAGTTGTCCATTTTGAATGCGTCCTCTTCCAGGATTTGTTGTTGTTTGAATGGCAACCGCACGAACAGGTGAGTGAGTAAATCTTTCTACATTTTGAGGTTGCGGACCGCGCACATAACCACGTCCGCCAACAGTGTTTACATTATTTATCACGGTGATATTATTTACAATCGTCGTACTGTTAACATGCGAAACATAATACCGATTTATATTAACGTTGGTAATGTATCCGTGCGGAACGAACGTCCAGCAATAGATCGGCGGACGATAACTGATTCCAAAACTAACATGCGGCCCGATTGGCGCCCAGCAATAATTGCCACCGTAATCTCCCCAGGTTACCCATGCCGGAGCCCAATTATAATCTGGCGCCCACATCCATCCGTAATACTGATCGTAAAACCAATTGCCATAATGAAATGGCGCCCAGCCCCAATCGTAGTCGGAAACCCAGGCCCAGCCATCATCTGTATATATCCAATGTCCGCCAGTTGAATATGGGCGAAAGCCTTGCGGAACCTGCGTTGGTATCCATACATAACCATATTCCGGATAATTTATCCAGCTTCCGTAAGGACTTAAATTGTCATAAAAAACCTGGAAGCTGACAGAAGCCTGCGCTTTAAGATTTGGAGTAAAAGCTGTTAGTAATCCAGCGATCAAAACAGCATGTATAACGGTGATGTATATCTTCTTTTTCATAACGGTGTTTATAAAAGGTGTATTTCAGGATTAATTTTACAAGAATAATGCCCAATAAGGATTATGAGTTATGAGATATTAATTATGAGTTGTTTATCAATAGTTAATTTTTCAGGATTCGGACTTCCGCCTTCATATTTCATACTTCGTACTTAATACTTAAATTCACCGCAACATTTACTGCTTAGAAAAATCATGGCTATTGAAAAAGATATAAAAGCAACAGTTTGGAAAAATATTATTCAGCTCATTGTTCCGCATAAAAAAAGATTTATCTGGGTTGTTATATTAAGTCTTTTAGGAACCGGAGCAAGTTTGGTTGAACCATTAATTTATCGCGAAGCAATTAATGACGTTGCAGGAGTTTTTATTAAACAGGCAAAAGACAGTGTTCGCCATGAATATAATTTAATAACGCAGGAAGATGAATTGATTCCGGTGACTGATACAGTTGTCAGCAACGTTTCAAAAGACACGATAATAAAAAAGAAAATTGCCGGAAAAAGAAATAGCATCCGTGAAAGAAAAAAACAACAGAAGAAAAAAATAAAAGAACCACATACTGCAAGTCATATCGCTTCACGTTCACCCGAAGAAGCTTTGGATACTTTGCTTTGGGCGGTTCTTTTTTTATTTCTTATCAATCTTGCAGGAACAATAATCTGGCGCATTGGCGAGAACATGAACGTAAAATTATCCTGTTACATCGAGCAGCATTTTATTCAAAGCACATTTGCGCATGTGCTCAATTTGCCGTTGAGTTTTTTCAGCAAACGCACAACAGCCGCTCTTTCCAAACAAATTGATCAATCCGAAGAAGTATCAAGCGTAGTGAATGGAATCTCGCAACAAATTCTTCCGGAATTAATTAGTCTGCTTGGAATTCTTGCAATAATGTTTTGGCAAAACGTTACGCTAACAGCAATCGCATTAGCTATCGTTCCTTTTTATCTACTCATTGCGTGGAGGTCTGCAAAAAAATTAGAATCTGGCTTGTCAGGTTATTATGAAAAATGGGAAGAAGTTTTTTCAAGAATACAAGATGGAATAACGGGAATTAAAACTGTAAAACTTTCGGGCGCAGAAAATCGTGAAATAGAAACACTCGATCGCGATGCTGACAAAGCTTATTATGATTATATAAAAAGATCAAAGCTTGGTAACAAATATGTTTTTTGGGAAACGATGCTCACACACATCGCAACCGCGCTGGTGTTAGGTTACGGCGGATATCTTACTCTTGAAAATAAACTCACACCCGGCGATGTAGTGATGTTCGTTGCTTATCTCGACAGACTGTACAGTCCAATTGATTCTCTTGCCAGTTTATGGGTAACGCTGCAACAAAATATTGCATCAGTTGCGCGTGCTTTTCGTTTGCTTGATTTTAATAAAGAAAAAAAATCCGGAAAACAATTAACGCTTCAACATGGAAAAATTGAATTTAAAAATGTTCATTTTGGTTACACCGAAGAAAGAGAAATCTTAAAA
>DATHPY010000389.1:0-8060 GCA_035483315.1 Puia sp.
CATTGTGGATGAAGTTGACAAATAAAAATTATAAGGCTACTTCGTTTGAAGAATGTTTTGCATTCAGGCGACATCTCAGCACTACAACTTTATCGCCTGATATAAAAATGCAGCAGGCGTTCGGACTATTCATTGATTATCTCGAAAAACTTAAAACAACAGATGCAAAATGCGCGGACGTAATTCAGCGCTACAGTATAAATTTCATAAAAAGAAATTGCAAAGGACTTGCCCATCGTTTATTACGCACCCCAAAAAATAAAAGAGAAAATTTATCAGTGGCTTTTTTTTTGAATGATTGCAAACAATATGCAGACAGGTTACAGACAAACAATGACTACGATCCGGTTTCTGATTATAGTGTAAAACTCGCTGCACAAATTGATAGCAATATATTTACGCGTGGATTATTTCTTGCTTTCAAAAAAATATATTCAAAACCGATATTAGATTGAATCAAATACTTACCCAATTTGGAATATTACCTGGTAAAAATTATTGATTGCGGAAACCGGCTCTAACTTAATGTAGAAACATTTCTGAAAAATCTCTGCTGCAAAAAATTCGTGATTAGCTACAGAAAACTCATCAAAAATAAGAATGTCTCCTTTTTTCAAGTAAGGATATATTTGAGATAAAATGAATAGTGTAGATGAAAAAAGGTCAGCATCGAGATGTATGATTTTTCTTTTTCCTGATTTTAATTCCTCTAAATTTTCATTAATAAAATTTAAAAATGTTTCTTGGAAAATTCCTTTTATAAACAGGTGGCGATTATCATTTAAATCCATCATTTCATATTTCATATCTCCTTTCTTATAAAATACACCCCATTTTTCCGGCAGTCCTTCAAAAGTGTCAAAACCATAAAACTTCGAATCTGCATTTTTTGTATTAGTTATCCACCATCGAAACGAAGTTCCGCCAGCAACTCCGAATTCAAGGTAAATTATAGGGTTTTCTTCCTGTAGATTAAATTTATTTAAAACAATTTCAAACCCTTTGTTCCTGTCAGTATATTTTCTGAATGGTCTGAAAAAATCATTCGGCGCAATTTTTTTATTATTTTTTGATGTCCAGGCTGTAAGCATTGAAAAATTATATAGAAATAGAAATAACTTTCTGAAAGGATAAATTAAATAGAATAGCCTGCTATACAACAAAATATCTTTGCAAAAACTATTAATTTTTCTGAGCATAAATTTTAATTATTTGAATAGCTTGTTATACTCCGAACAAAATAGTTCGCCATTAAATTTTTCAACGGCAATTTCCCTGCTTTTTTTTCCGAGCGTAAATTTCAATTCTGGATTTTCTATAAGCAGTTGCAACAACTTCACACCCTCTTCAACGATATCAATTTCGTCTTTCGAAAATATTAACAAACCATTTTGCATGTGCGTAATGTAATCTGGTATTCCATTTACTGCGGTTGACAAAACTACTTTTCCATAAGCCATCATCTGCATTACCACTAAGGGCAAGCCTTCATAAGCCGAAGTGAGAATTAAAACATCTGATTGCTGATAAATTGAATTCATCAATTTTTCATCTCTCACGTTACCACGAAATGTGCAATAAGGATATTCAGTAATGTTCATCACTTTTTCAACGTCCCCGACAAACGAAAAATGAACTGATTGATTCATTTCATGCATTTTTTTTGCAATCGCTGCAATAAGATGAATCCTTTTTTGCGCCGCACCTCTTCCAACAAAAACTACTTCCAGCTTCGGATTGTTAATTTCTATATAAGGGGGAATAGTGATTTTGTTTTCAATAAAATACAGGCGATCAAAAAAGTGTTGGGCAATATTATTTTTTTTGTAAAGAAGGATAGCATCTTCTTTTAATTTTTTAGTGCTGAATATTCTGTGAGTGATCAAATCAATAAAGCCAATACTGTAAGGAAACCACGTAGTGAGATGGCAAAGTTCAATTCGAGCAACATCTTTTTTTAGATGTGGAATTATTTTATAAAAGAATAAAGTTTCTCCTCCGAAAACAATTGCATTTTTAGATTTATTGATCCATCCTGCTAAAACCCCGCGATAAAAAAAATTTACAAAATGATATAATTTGTTATCAATTTTTTTATGAAGATCCAAAATCGGAAATCCTTCAAATAGATTCAGATATCCATTGTTTTTTGGTTTTTTGGAAAAAATGATCAATGGCTTTTTTGCAGAAATACATTGAGCAATGTCTGCATTTACTTTTATAGCTCCGCCCAAATCGGCAGATGAAAAAAATAAAAATACTGAAACGGAGTTATTGAGAGGGAAAATTTTACTATACAATTTACCCAATAAAACGAATGGAAGCATTCCAGCAAATTCTAATTTTCTTTTCAGTAACGTATTTTTATAAGTCATGCTTCGGATAATACTTTACTAATAACCTGGATAAATAATTTTGTTCGAATTCTATTTTCAATAATTCAAGTAACGGTTTTACGCGGGAAATGTCAATTGAAATTTTTGCTCCTTTTTCTTTTTCAGTAAAGATCGCTTGCTTATTAACAAAGGCTTCAATAGCATTTACAATATAATTTACCGGATAATTGTTTGTGTTGGCAATATTTACAATTTCGTTTTTAAATAAATCATTTTCGAGCGCATAATTTATAACACGGTATGCATCTTCAACATCAATGATATTGCGTTCGGAATTTTTCCAAAGATCAAAATGACTCCCCTGAACAATATGAAAATAAAAAAAATTAAGAATAGTGTTTGGATTGTTTGAGAAGCCGGCAAGATTTGACAACCTGAAAATATTATAGCGCGAAACATTTTGTTTTATTAAATTTTCCAGATTTAATTTGTGTTTTGCATAAGGAGTTTCTTTTAGATCAGTATCAAATATGCTGGATGTACTGAAATAAATTACTTTTTTTCCGGGATTTTCATGAATGCTTTTCAGGAGTAAATTATGTTCTCTGTCAAAATCATTCTTATTCCCCGATTTTGAATCAGACACGCCCGAAGCAAAGATCAAAAAATCATTCTTTGTCTTATAGTCTTGAAAAGTCTTTGCAATCAATCCATTTCCTACTACCATGTCATCTGATAAATTGTCTGTTTTGTAAAATTCAAAGATAATTAGCTGCAATGAGCTAACGCACTTAATTTTTCATTCAATGAACTTGGCCGCTTTTTTTGTTATATCTCTCCAATAAAAATGTTCAAAATAAATTTCAGGAATGTCTGCAGTGTATGTTGATAGTTTAATAGTTAATTCAACAAATAATTTCCAATCAGTGTTCTCACAAATTTGCAATTTATTATTGCACCAGTCCGGATTAATTCCAATGGCTCCATGTTGTGTTGAAACAGCATTAAGATTATACCCTAAAGCTTCTACGAGTTTTGTCTTAATGCCGCCTCCTTCAGTAATAGGATTTAAAAAAACATCAGCTCCTTTAAAATAAATACTTACATCATCAACAAATCCTGCGATTATGATACCTGGGAATTGAGAAGAAATAATTTCTGCAGGGATACTCATTCCACAAATGATTAAACAGTAATGAAAATTTTTTTCCTGCTGCAATAAAGGGTTAATAATATTAATTATTTTTTTTAATGCATCAAGATTAGGTTTATAATTGAATGCTCCGTTGAAGAACAATATTGTTTTTTCTGCAGAAATATTATGCAATGTTCTGATTTGCTTTTTTGCCTGTTGCAATTCTTCTAAATCCGGAATTTTATTCCACTCAATTCCATAAGTAACCTTAATGCATTTTGAAGGATCTAACCCGAATTTTTCTATTGCATATTTTTTATCATCATCCTGAACAAAAAAATTATAATCTATTTGTTTATGCGTAAATTTTTCATATTGCGATAACATTCTCCACCACCATTTTCCCAGTGTTTTCCATCTCAACCCTTCTATGTTATGAGAAAGAATGATAAGCTTAGCGTTACAAAACCATTTTAATAGAACGGCCAACCATCCGTAATATGGTTGCACGATCAGCAGGTGAGTGGCTTTTTTTTGTTTGATTATTTTTCTAAATGTAAAAAAATAAAAAATATTTATGTAGCGCAACCTTGAATTGGAAATAATATTCAATACCTCATATCCTTCTGCAAATTCAGGGTTATTTTTTTTTGTGGTAATGCAAGTGAGCTGATGATAATTTGAGAAATATTTACTGAACAAAGCGACGAATTTTTCGCCACCGGTTTTTGCCGGTAAAAATGGATATGAAACAATGCTGATTACAGTTGCCATTACCGTTAATTAAAAAACATCTGAATATCTTCAGTGTCACACATTTTGCGCTAAATTATTGCCGGGCTTATTTTTATTTTTCCATCCCAGGAAAGCGGCAACTATTAAAAAAATGAAAGTAAATATTGATGACCAAACAGAAATTGTATTTGCTGTTTTATAAACCCGTGGTTCAAATCTAAATTCAATTGTATGATCGCCGGCAGGAACAGGCATACCACGGAGAATATAATCCACGCGGCAATAATCAGTTTTGTTGCCATCAAAAAATGCATTCCATCCTTTATCATAATATACTTCACTAAACACAGCGAACTGATTTGTTTTAGAAGAAAATTTATAAGTTACGGTATCATTCCTGTTTGCCACTAAACTTATTAAAGCAGCTGTATCCGGCACGGGCATAAATTTAATTATGTTTTCAAATTTTTGCTGAATGATGGCAGTGTCTTTCACATTAATGCTGTCAAGCGCTTTCATTTCTTCATTACCATCTTTTACATAATGAATGTTTTTTACCAGCCAGCAAGGACCAAATGCATTTGGATTTTGCATTGCCTGCGATTGACCAGTAGAAGGATTGCGTTGAATAATATATTTTGTGTTCAGCATATTGTACACCATGATATTTTGTTTCAACAACTGGCTGTCCATAATATCCTGGTACAATCCAAGTTTTGCAGGAGAATATCCGCCCAAAGAATTATGATAATAAGATGCTTTTGAATCCTGCCACCACTCGGTTGATTCGTCTAACACACGAAAATTCTTATCGGGATCTTTACTGATCTGTACGTCAGCTGGAGTGGGAGTGAAAGCCGATTCATAATCTGCCTGTTCAACAAAATTATCATCATTCAGATAAATTCTTCCTTCTGCTAATAAATCAAATGAACTTACAACAAGCAACCCAACTATTAAAACAATTGGTTTTATTTTATCTCTTAAATATAAACCTATCAATACGACAGTTGCCGCCATTATCAAAATAGTTCTTATCAGATCGCCACCGAAAATTGATTGCCTGTCAGATTCTAATCCCTTTATTAAACCGTTACCAATTTCTGTTGCCTGTTGCTGCATTTCAGCAGTAGGTTGTTTGCCCCGGGAAGAGGATTGTAAAACCATGTTTACCAAATTTTGTTTTACGCCCGCATCTTTCGGACTTTTAAAATCTGCAGAAAAATAAAATGCGGCAAGTATGATGATCAAACCGGCTGCAACATAAACAGCTTTCTGAAATTTTTTCCAGATAAGTTCTTTTGATTCTTTACTGATCGATAATTCATTAATGCCAATTGCTGCGAGCAATGGAAAAACCAATTGCGGGAAAAACAATGCTTGTGTTGGTGCGCGAAATTTATTGTAGAAGGGAAAGTGATCGAAAAGAAAATAATTAAACGATGAAAAATTTTTCCCCCACGCAAGCATAATACCTAAAACAGCTGCGGGAATAATCCACCATTTGTGCCAATTTTTTATGTAAATCAATCCGAAAATAAATAAAAAACAAATTGCAGCGCCAAGATAAACCGGCCCGGCAGTGTTTGGTTGCGTTCCCCAATAAGCAAGGTTATTAGCGTATTGTAATGCATTATCTTCGGGCATGCCGATCTCAGTAAACTTTTCTACAAATTTTGAATTGTCTGAAATTAATCTTCCCGCACTGCCACCACCATAAACACCCGGAGTGACTAATGTAAATGTTTCTCCAATTCCATAACTCCATTGAAATGCATAATCTTTATCAAGACCGCCTTTACTTTTATTTTTATCGTTAGTACTTACGGTAAGTTCTGATTTACCACCTCGTTTTGTTTCTTTAGCATATTCCTGCATGGGCAAAATGCTTATGGCAAAAGTTCCAAACCCAAGTGAGGCGGCGCCAATTGCAACTGCAACAGATGTAAAAAAGTTTTTCAGGTCTTTTTGTTTCCAACTGTAAATAAAAAAGGCGAGCGATATAAAGCCTAAAGTGATAACGGTGTAATAAATGATTTGCAAATGTTGCGTGCTTATCTGAAATCCAAAAAAGATACTTAGCAATGCCGCACCCAATAAATATTTTCGTTGAAAGATAAGCATCACGCTTGCAATTACAGCGGGAGCATAGCCGATTGCGAGCATTTGCGTGTCGTGACCAACGGCAATAATTACCGGATCAAAAGTTGAATACGCATAAGCCAATGAGGCCAAAATTCCGATGTATGGATTGATGTGCAACACCTGCGTTAAAATGTAAAAACATATACAGGCAAGAAATAAATAACTAATTGGCTTTGGCATTCCAAGTGTAATAATATAAGTGAGATAGCCTGTTGTAATTTTCGATGTGGCATCCATGTCAATTGTGTAGCCAGGCATACCGCTAAAAGCGCTTTCAGTCCACAATGGATAATGACCATTTTTCTCTTTGTATTCGATTGACTGCTGTGCCATCGCTTTCCAATTCTGTACATCAGATTGACTAATCACCTTTCCGTCAAACACCGGCTTGCTATAAATAATTGCAATCAATAAAAAAACAGCAACGGCAATAATGTGGGGCAATGCCTTTTTTATTAAGGATGAATTCATAAAAAGAAGTAATAATTAATCAGGCAAAATAATGCTATTTTACGCAGAAATGATAATGTGCAAATGTGATAATTTGCTAAAAGTGAAAATTACAATGTTGTAATCCCTTTCATTAACAAACCTGTGCATTATCATAACAGTTAACCAAACATGCTTCGTGTTTTACCAAAAGTTGCTTTTATTTTTAATTGCTGTTTTTTGATTGCGTGTATCATAAGATTTACGCCGCATGTGCTACAAACAGAAATCGGTTCTTTAATAATTATTGCAGGATATATTATTGCGATCATATTAAATGCGGCGTTGAATTTATACTTAGCCGTTTTATGGATTTTAAATAAATCATTATTACGGACTGTTCCGGTTTGGCTTATTATTATTAATTTTCTTTTTTTAATTGCGGAAACAATTTATTTTTTACATGATTCACAGCATCCTTAAAGACAGACCTACTAAACTTTTTTTAGGCTTCACCGCTTTTTTCTGCTGCAATGCATTAATTGCGGAAGCAATCGGTACCAAACTTTTTTCGCTTGAAAAAATATTCGGCGCGCATCCTGTAAATTTTTCCATGTTCGGACAAAGTGGATTGTCTTTTACACTAACTTGCGGCGTTTTGCTTTGGCCACTTGAGTTTGTTATTACTGATATTATAAATGAATTTTATGGGCCGAAAGCAGTAAGAAGAATTTCGTTTACTGCGGTTATCTTAATTTCTTACGCTTTCCTGATGTATTTTATTGCCATTAATATTCCGCCGGCAGATGTGTGGATAGCGAGCAGCAGTAAGCAGGGTGTTGATAATATTCAAACTGCATTCAGCGCAATTTTTGGGCAGAATATGAGAATTATCGTGGGAAGTCTGGTTGCGTTTTTGGTTAGCCAGATTGTTGACGTAACCGTTTTTCATCAAATTAAAAAAAGAACAGGTAATAAACATTTATGGTTGAGGGCAACAGGTTCTACGCTTGTGTCGCAGCTTGTAGATAGTTATATTGTGTTGTTTATTGCGTTCAGCGGATATTTTTCGTGGCAACAAATTTTGGCAATAGGCATGATGAATTATCTCTACAAATTCACAGTGGCAATTATTCTTACTCCATTAATTTATTTTGTTGAGGCAAGAATTGAAAAGTATGTCGGGCACGAAACAGCTCACAAAATGAAATTAGGAGCAATGGGAGTAGAGAATGAATAATTGATAATGGAGAATTGATAATTTTTAGATGCGATTCATT
>DATHPY010000390.1:0-3164 GCA_035483315.1 Puia sp.
AAGCTGGAAAAAATGGGTTGCAGCAAACCGGTTGTGGGACTTGTTGTGCCAACCGGATATTCTTTTAATCTTGATGGCACATCAATTTATCTTTCAATGTCAACAATTTTTTTAGCGCAATTATATAATGTAGATCTTTCCGCAGGTGAGATGATTTCTATTCTTGGAATTTTAATGGTTACGTCCAAAGGTGCGGCTGGCGTAACTGGTAGCGGATTTATTGTGCTGGCATCAACATTAACTGCCATTCAAAAAATACCAGTTGAAGGGTTAGCGTTTTTATTGGCGATAGATAAATTTATGAGCGAGGCAAGAGCGATCACAAATATAATTGGTAACGGTGTTGCTACTTTGGTGATTGCAAAAAGTGAAAATGATTTTCATCCGGAAAATAATTCCGCGTAAATTTTTATCTGCTTCCGAAATCCTGCGTCCAGTAAGTTCCATCTTTTCCTGATCCCATCTCTTTAAAACCAGCATTCATAATATTCATACAGTGGCCTTCACTTTGCAACCATGCATTCATCACCGATTGTTCATCAGGATAACCTTCTGCAATATTTTCTCCGTACGATGTCCATATATAACCAGCAGCAGTTATTCTATCTCCGGGCGAAGAGCCGTCAAGTCCTGTGTGACTAAAATAATTATTATCATCCATGTCCGTACTATGCGCAAGTGCGACTTGTGCTAAGATTGTGTTCCATGTAAGTGGGTTTACCGGAGGCATAACCGTTGTTCCGCAAGTGCAACCTTTTGCGCGGGCAGAATTTACCAATTGCAGCATTAATGGTTGCGTGCTATCTGTTGTGGTTGAAGTTGAATCGCCAGGTTTTTTTGTATTGGTAGAAGGCGAACCGATATCTTTTTTACAGGAATAAAAAATGAGAGATAAACAAAATAATGAGCATAAAATCTTTAGTGTTTTCATAAGCCGGATTTTGCATGATAACAGGCAAAAACTGAACCAAAAAAGAGTATTTACAGCAGATAATCAAATGCCCGTAATAATTTTATCAGAAAGAATATGCAATTCCCACAACAGGATATTGTAAAAAGAATTCGTACCGCCATTCTGCTTTTATAATCAGGTTGTTTGTAATATTGCCCTCAACTCCTGCAGCAGCGATAACAGAAATCCCAAATCGATTTTGAGGCGGTATTTTCGACGCTACGTAATAAAGAGCGGGTGTATTTTTTTCGGTGAGATGCGCCGCGGCGAAACCACCGCTTAAATAAGGATGAACTGGCCCGATTGTAAAATTATACTGCAGTGTTAAAGGCACGCAAATAACCTCATCTTCAAATAAATATATAACATCAAGGACATTTTGAGGTCTGTTTGAGTGCGAATAATGAATGCATATTATTACAAATAAATCTTTTGACAATTGCGGATACATTAATCTCATTGCGGCATCTGCAGTAATTTGATTCTTATTTTTTCCCAATATCATTCCGCCTGCGAAAACAACGATCTGTGATGTTGTTTTTGGTTTTTGATAATGATTTATTGAAGCTGTATTGGGAGATAGACAATTGTTCAGATCAAAAATATATTTTGAAATATCTTTTTCTGCATAGTTAAGTTGTTCTGTATTGAAAAATTTATTTGGGCATGCGGCGGCCAAAACGCCGAGACGTGAGATATAATTTCCGTCAATTAGAATTGCCCCGTTAGCGTTATAGGTGGTATTGTACAAAAAATAGGAAGCTCCATTGCCTTGTGTAATAAAATAAGTTTCTTCTTTCAGTATGTACGAGTATAAATTATAAGCGCCTTCCACTAATTCCATAGCAAAAACCGTTTCGATATAGCCGCTATCTGGAAGAGTGTTTTTAAAAGTTATTTTTTTATAGTGATCTCCAGTTTCATACCTGAATGCTTTTACGTCATTTGTGGTAAAAGTCTGGAAAGATGAATTACTATTATCTGTTTTGAATTGAATTTGAAATACAAGTTGATTTCTTAGTTCTTCCTGTAAATAGCCGTGTAAAGTATCACCATCGGTTTTAACAATGTATCCTGCGGTAAAATTATTTTGAGCTGATAAATAAATAGAAATGCATAGAAGCAAAGCAATAGGTAAGCGTTTCATGCGGTTAATGGTTTAGAGGTTATAAAACAATAATAATGGTTTTTTTCGAAACTATGTGGCTGAGTTCGGGTAAAGTAATTATTATAAGTATTTACTCTTATTTATGCAAATAAATAGCCATCTCCTTTTGATATTCTTCAGCCTTATTTGCAACTTTTTCGATGAAATCTTCTTTGTCGGAGGAATAGATTATATCCCGGCTAACGTTCACCAATATCCCACAATCTTTGATCATTGCTTTTTCAGAGATTTCTTTTAAGCTGCCACCTTGTGCGCCTACGCCGGGAACAAGATAAAAATGATCAGGAGTAAGTTGTCTTATTTTTTCAAATTGGCTTGCCTGGGTAGCGCCGATCACGAACATGGTGTTTTCGGTTGTT
Organism: Puia sp.; assembly: GCA_035483315.1. Lineage (GTDB taxonomy): Bacteria > Bacteroidota > Bacteroidia > Chitinophagales > Chitinophagaceae > Puia. The sequence continues at coordinate 2,480 of DATHPY010000390.1, forward strand.
CCCCACCGTGAGACTGTTATAAGTACTTTTTCATATAAATATTCTTCACCCGTTTTTTGTAATTCAAAATCTTTGGCGCCGGCATTGGATGTGAGTCCCAAAACAATTGTCCATTTATTTTCATGTTCTAGAAAAGGTCTTATACTGTCTTCGCCCATGTATGGCGCAACCGTGATTGCATCAAAATTCAGAGTTTCAAAAAATGCTTTTGCATATTGTGCGGAAGTGTTGCCAATGTCGCCCCGTTTTGCATCAGCTATTTTAAAATGCGTGGAAGGAATATAGTCAACTGTTTTTTCTAATGCTTCCCACCCCATCAAACCAAGCGCTTCATAAAACGCTGTATTAATTTTATAGGCAACACAAAAATCTTTCGTGGCGTCAATTATTCTTTTATTGAATTCAAAAACAGGATCAATATAAGAAAGTAAATGTTTTGGAATTTTAGTGATGTCTGTATCTAATCCAACGCAGAGAAAAGATTTTTTGAGAAAGATGGTATCAGTTAATTGTTTCCGGGTCATTAAAATATTTTCGCAAAGAAAGAATTTATTTCTCACAGATTGCCCTGATTTCACAGATAAAATAAATCTAAGTTATTTACGAAATATGAGAGAAGTGTTATTTGAAATGAAAGAATTTATTTCTCCCAGATAGCTCAGATTTTCACAGATAGAATACATCT
>DATHPY010000391.1:0-5858 GCA_035483315.1 Puia sp.
CGATTCTTGTCTGATATTTGAAACAACAATATGAATTATGATGCCGCTCTCTTATCAAGGATTTGGTTTTACCGCGATACTGCTGATGCTCGGCATCCTCATTATTAACCAGGCAGTAAGATTTTTAAAAGATCGCTTTCAAAAAAATAATCACGAAAAAAAGACCTCTGAACTTTTATAAATTCTCAAAAAAAAGATCCGCGGCAATTCCATCTGCAAATAATTTTCCCTGGTCAGTTAAAACTATCTCCGAATTAATCTTTAAAAGAGATTTTTCTACATAAATTTTTGAAAATTGAATTAGTTTATCTGCCGCTTCACCGCCAAATTCATTGGCAACATAATTCAGATCGCATCCTTCCATTGTTCTTAACGAGGTCATGATATATTCATTGAGCTTTTGTACGCTTGTCAATTCTTCTTTTTCAAAGATCAATTCATTTTTTTTTAATGATTCAATATACAATGCATTATTGCTGATATTCCATTGCCGCGAAACTCCATTATAAGAATGCGCAGACGGACCTAATCCCAAATATTTTTTTCGCTGCCAATAAGAAGAATTGTGTCTGCTTCTGAAACCAGGTTTTGCAAAATTTGAAATTTCATAATGCCCGTAACCTGCCGCTTTCAACCAATTCATTAACAAAAGAAATTGCCGCGATTGATCGGATTGATCAACATCTTTAATTTCTTTTTTCGCTATCATTTTTGCAAGAGCCGTTTTTGGTTCAACAGTTAATGCATAACAGGAAAGATGAGAAATATTCAATTCAATTGCTTTATCAATATTTTTTTTCCAATTGATATCCGTTAACACTGAAGTTCCATAAATGAAATCAATGGTGATATTATTAAAGCCTTCAGCAAATGCGTTGGTAATACTGTCGAAAGCCTGAGCGGCATTGTGAGATCGGTTCATCCATTGCAGATCTTCATCAAAAAAAGATTGAACGCCAATGCTGAGCCGGTTTATTCCCAAACTTTTCCATTCCCTTAATTTTTCAACAGAAATATTATCAGGATTTGCTTCCAGCGTTATTTCCGCGTCAGCATTTATTTTAAAAGTTGCGTTTAGCTCAGAAAAAATGCTGTATAATTCATCATTTGTTAATAAAGATGGTGTTCCGCCGCCGAAATAAACGGTTTCTATAATTTCATCTTGTAAATATTGTTGCTGAAACCCAATTTCTTTCAATAAAGCGGAAACAAAATCGTTTTTATTGGCAAGAGAAGTAGAAAAATGAAAATTACAATAATGGCAAGCGCGTTTGCAAAAAGGAATATGAAGATAAATACCTGCCACTTTGATGATTTATTTTAGCGAATATAAAAGCTAATGTGCTTAATGAAGAAATTAAAACTATACAGTTGTTACCTGCTTTTATTATTAATTGTGTGCGCTAAAGCATTTTCACAATATCAATTACAGGTTTTTTCTGTTGATAAAGATTCTGCATTCTTTGCAAAAAATTTTCCTTTGCAAACTTCATTTAAAAGCAAAGTGCTGTGCCTGGAGTACGTTTACGACTTACCAACATTATTAAAGACAAAAGGTTTTATAAACGCTTCGCTGGATAGCGTGAAAGTTGATTCAGCAAAAACTACCGCGCAGTTATATGTTGGCGGCACATTTAAATGGGCACATATTGTTACAAAACCTGGCGACAAAATGATTTTAGAATCAGTTTCATGGAATGAAAAAAATTTCGCAGGCAAAACAATGAATTTTGAACAACTGCAAAATGTTGAGCAACGCATATTAAATTATATGGAGAATAACGGGTATCCTTTCACTAAAATTGAATTGGACAGCGTTACCCTGGCAAACGATGAATTAAAAGCGGATCTTAAAATTGACAAAGGCCCATTATATAAAATTGACAGTATCCGCGTTTATGGCAATGCAAAAATATCTGCAGAATTTCTTCAGCATTATTTAAATATTTCCAATGGAAGCATCTATAAAAAAGAAAAGCTGTTGCAGATAAGCAAAAAACTTTTAGAATTGCCTTACGTGCAGGAGCAACAACCATGGAACCTGACTTTATTAGGAACCGGATGCGTTTTAAATGTTTATCTCAAACCAAAAAAAAGCAGCCAGATTGATGCGCTCATCGGTTTTGCGCCAAGCAATAACACTTTACCGGGAACTTCGAGCAAAGTGCTTATTACAGGGCAAGCAACGATCAGTCTTCAAAATTCGTTTGGCAGTGGAGAAAGTATTGGTCTTAACTGGGAACAAATCCAACAAAGTTCACCACGATTAAATTTAGCGTTTAAAGAGCCGTACATATTTAATTCACCTTTCGGAGTTAATGCAACTTTCGATCTTTTCAAAAAAGATTCTTCTTATATCAATATAAATTTTGTGGCCGGACTTCAATATTCAACTTCTGTAACACAAACCACCAGCGTTTTTATTCAGAGCTCAATATCTAATTTATTAAATGTAGATACACCACAAGTAATAGCAACTCATCAATTGCCAACGCAGGCAGATGTCAGTGCGATAAGCCTCGGACTCAGCTACGAATTTAATAACACCAATTACCGTTTTAATCCGGTGAGAGGAAATGAATTTACATTTGTCGGTTCAGCAGGTATAAAAAAAGTAAAAAAGAATCCGACGATTTCTAAATTGATTGATCCTTCCGATTCAAGTTTTTCATTCGCTTCATTATATGATACGGTAAAATTAAGTTCTTATGAATTCAAGGTAAATGTTACCGGCGCGCATTATTTTCCACTCGGACATGCAACTACTTTAAAGTTTGGTTTTAATGGTGGAATTTTTCAAAGTCCGAACAATTTTTTGAATGAGCTTTTTCTCATTGGCGGTTATAAACTTTTGCGCGGTTTTGATGAGCAAAGCATTTATGCATCGAAATATGCAGTTGGCACAGTAGAATATCGTTACCTGATCGGGCAGAATTCTTTTTTATTTTCCTTTCTTGATTATGGATGGGCAAATAATAATGTACCAGGATATAATTTAAACAGCACGTACATGGGAATTGGCTTAGGCATGGCCTTTGAAACAAAAGCGGGGATTTTTAATATTTCTTATGCAGTGGGAAAGCAGGGTAATAATAATTTAGATTTCAGGCAGGCAAAAATTCATTTAGGTTATGCAAATTTCTTTTAGCAATAAACAATTGTTGCAATTGAACTACTGCAATACTTTTGTAACCCTAACAATAAACTGTGATTAGATTTCTTTTTTTATTTTTAATGTTGATTTCATTTCTTGATCATTCATTTGCGCAAACAAATGCAGACACTTCAATTAACAAAAAAGACTCCCTGGTTCAAGTTGATTCTGTAAAAAAAGACACATCAAATATTATTAAAGACAGTTTAACGACTCATCAAACTGATTCAGTTATTTTTAAAGTTCCTGAAATTCCCAGCAGTTTTTATTTAAGCAGGAATACTTTGGCCGCAAATCCATATTTTAATTTTTTGGGCAAGAGGCAAACCCAATTAATGCAGGAGCATAAACAATCTTCAAAAGATTATTTATTTTATCTGATACTCCTGCTGCTATTATACTTTGGGCTGGTGAAGGTTTTATTCGAAAAATATATAAATGGTCTTTTTCAACTTTTCTTCAGAGCATCTTTACGAAAGCAACAGTTGCGCGAACAGTTGCACCAAAGTCCGTTACCGTCGTTATTATTAAATGTATTATTTATTGTTTCGGCAGGTTTATATGCATCTTTTCTCATCAGGCATTACCAGGTTATGGAGCAAATTGAGTTTCCGCTTTTATTTGCAATATGCAGCGGTTCATTGGTTGTATTGTATACTTTAAAATTTGCTTTGCTAAAATTAGCGGGGTGGATATTTAATAGAAGCAATGCAACAGACGCTTATATTTTTATAGTATTCTTGGTAAACAAAATGATTGGCATTTTATTACTCCCTTTTTTAGTTATCATGTCCTTCGCCACAAGCACGAATTTGAACGAGGTTGCGATAACTGTTTCATTGATGATGATTGCCGCTTTATTTATTTACAGGTTCATTACCGGTTATAAGAACATAAGAAACGAAATAAAATTGAGCGTTTTCCATTTTTTTATCTACCTTTGCGCCTTCGAAATAACACCTGTATTGCTCATTTATAAAGTGTTATTGGCATATTTGGAAAAAGCTTCTTAATTTTGCAAACTCATACAAGTTAATTCATGATTAAAAACGGTGAAAAAGCTACAGGCAATTCGGCGCCTGTCAATGTCATCAAAAAAATTTTAATCACGCAACCCCGGCCGGAAACTGATAAATCGCCATATTTCGATTTAATGAAGAAATATGACGTTGAACTTGCTTTTCATCCTTTTATAAGACTTGAACCTATTTCCGCAAAAGACTTTCGCAAGCAAAAAGTTGATATAGCTAATTACACTGCCATTATTTTTACAAGCCGTCACGCCATTGATCATTTCTTTCGCATTTGTGAAGAAATGAAGTTAAGTGTATCACAGGACACGAAATATTTTTGTATTACAGAAGCAGTAGCATTATATCTTCAGAAATTTATTTTATACCGCAAAAGAAAAGTTTTTTACGGAGCAGACGGAACCAATAAAAGTATGTTTGATGTGATCAACAAACATAAGGAAAATGAAAAATTTCTTTATCCCGGTTCCGAAAATCAGCAGGATAATGAAATTGTAGGTTGGCTGAAAAATAATAACTGCGGATTTGCAACTCCTTTTATGTATCGTTCAATCAGTAACGATATTAAAGAACTTGTAACAAAAAGTGACTACGACATTATTTGTTTTTTTACCCCGAGCGGCGTAAGAAGTTTATTCGATAACATTCCAAAGTATAAACAAAACGGAACCAAGATCGGGGCTTTTGGAAACAATACTTCCAAAGCAATTGAAGAAGCGGGTTTAACTTTAGATATTAAAGCGCCAATGCCACAGGTTTCATCAATGGTTTCCGCGTTAGAAAAATATTTATCGGAAAGAAATAAAAAGAAATAATCTCATTTCCGTTTCAAAATATTAAAGGGCAACTATCAGTTGCCTTTTTTGTTATCAAAAACTATAATCATTTTTGCAGTCAATATTAATAAGTGATTCATTTATGCACGCTTTCACCAATCATCTCATAAACGAAACAAGTCCTTATCTTTTACAGCATGCGCACAATCCTGTTGAATGGTATCCGTGGAATGATGAAGCCTTACAAAAAGCAAAATCAGAAAACAAACCCATCCTGGTAAGCATTGGTTATTCTGCTTGTCATTGGTGTCATGTTATGGAAAGAGAAAGTTTTGAAGATGAAGACATCGCGGCGATAATGAACAAACATTTTGTAAATATTAAAGTTGACAGAGAAGAGCGACCTGACCTTGATCACATTTATATGGACGCTGTACAAACAATCAGCGGAAGCGGTGGATGGCCGTTAAATGTTTTTTTAACTCCTGATTGCAAACCATTTTACGGCGGCACGTATTTTCCGCCCAGGCGATTGTATAATCGTCCGTCATGGAAAGAAGTTTTGGAAAGTATTGTTGATGCGTTTGATAAAAAAAATCCGGAAATATTAAACCAGGCGGAAAGTCTGACTCAACGTATTTCTCAATCCAATTCAGTTGCCATTCAAAACATAAATAAGGAAGAAGATTTTGCAAAAGTTTTCAGTCCATCCACGATGGAAGAAATCTGCAATAATGTAATGAATAACGCAGATAAAATTGATGGTGGATTTGGATTGGCGCCAAAATTTCCGCAAACTTTTACTATTCAGTTTTTACTCCATTATTATTACTACACAAAAAACGAAACGGCTAAAAAGCAGGCCTGTCTTAGTCTTGACAAAATGATCGCGGGTGG
>DATHPY010000392.1:0-5779 GCA_035483315.1 Puia sp.
GAAGGAGATCTGATTTGTCTTGCAGCATTTGGAAGTGGGTTTACCTGGGCGAGTGCGTTGCTGCGATGGTAAAAAAGTTTCTCACAGATTTCACAGAATAAATTAATGAATATAAAAATCTGTGCAAATCCGTGCCATCTGTGAGAGAATAAATTATTAATTCAGAATGAACAGAAATATTATTTATCTCATCAATCCTGTTTCGGGCATTACAAAAAAATCTTCGCTTGTTGAATTAATTATTAAAAAAACAAAAAAAACCAAAATTGATTTTGATATTGTCTATACCAATGCTGAGGGAGATTATGATCTTTTAAAAAAGAAAATTCAGCAGGAAAAAATAACTGACATTATTATTTGCGGTGGCGATGGTACTGTAAATACTGTTGTTGCGGCGTTATTAGAAGTTGATGTTAATATCGGAATTGTACCAGTCGGTTCAGGAAACGGATTAGCATTTGCTGCAAAAATTCCGAAACAGGCATCCAAAGCACTTGAAATTATTTTTGAAGGAAAGCCTTCATTCATTGATGGATTTTATATCAACAACAGATTTTCCTGCATGCTTTGTGGAATTGGTTTTGACGCATTGGTAGCGCATGAATTTGCAAAACAAAAAAGAAGAGGATTGCAGACTTATATTAAAGTATCACTTACGAATTTTTTCAAAGCGAAACCTTACTCATTTATCATTGAACATGATAATGTTTTACTTTCTACAGACGCATTTTTTATAAGCATTGCCAACAGCAACCAATTTGGAAATAATTTTACTATTGCGCCAAAAGCCAGTCTGAGTGACGGTTTGCTTGATATCGTCATTGTAAAAAAAATGAACAAATTTATGTTGCCGTTTTCTGTGTTGCAACAGGTATCGGGAATTAATGCTGTACAAAACATACATGAAATTTCTTCTGAAAAAAACATAATTTATTTTCAAACGCCTGCATTAACTATTCACAACAACAGTAACGCGCCTTTGCACATTGATGGCGAACCAAAAGAAACAGACAAGAAATTTGAGATAAGAATAATAAGGAATGCGGTTAAGCTGATTCAGCAAGTATGAGCCATAAACTATGAAGTAAATTAATCAATACTTTATACCACATAGTTTACAGCTCATACTTATTTCGACAATTCTTTAAATCGTAAAAAATTTTGCTGATTATCGCTATTAGATATTGCATTCGCGATGTCTAATTTTTCTTGTTTGGTCAGGTGAAAATTTAAATTAGCTCCCTGGTTTTCGTGCGTGGGAACATATTGAAAAGAAAGCTTGCAAAAATTTTTAGTAACTGTTTGTTGCGATAAACTAAGCAAATCATTTTGATTATACTCCTGCATTTTGTACCAGTTATGTTGTAATAACAATAATGGTTTGGTAATAATTTCAGTGATATCATTTGATTCATAAGGATTTTCCCATCCACCGGATTTTCTATCACTGATCTGTATCAATATCACTGAACTCGTATTTTCTTTCAACCAATCCTTAAATGCATATAAAAAACGAACAGCAGTTTGCTCGCCAAAATTATCTCTGAAACCTGCGTCCATCACATCAATAACAGGCGTTGTTGGCAACCACACATTCGGCAAAACGTAAGGAAAAGTGGCGTTCATGCGCAGTGCCGTGAGTAACCGAAGATTCATCGGATTTTGTTTTGCAAAAAAGGAAGCGAAGTCAACTGCATCAGGATCCATTTCCGGAAAACGTGTGCTGTCATATTCCGGTCGCATTAAAAAACTAACCGGTTGCGTGCTGATAACTAGCGAACGACTATCTCTCGTAATAACCGAATTAAAAAACATCAGAGGAACTCGTGCATTTTTTTCATCTGCATAAATATCTTTTAATTGTTTGTCTAATAAGTCATGCGTGTTTGCCGCTAATTTTTGTTCAAAGGCATATCCGCGATCTTTGATGTATTCATAATCTCCCACTTTAAATTTTTGCGCAGGCGAAGCCAGATCACGCGCGACAAAAGATGAAAATAGAGGGTTGAGCAGATCACGAGAAATGTTATCAGCATACTTGTGACTTTGCAGATCAATAGATTCATTTTTATTGTCTCTGAGATTTGCAAGTTCCCTGAAATACGCTGCGCCGATCATTCCGCCAGATGCACCGCTGATAAGAAAAGTTTTTCGCATCAGTTGATGATCGCTGATGCTGTCAAGATATTGCAGCACATCCATCGTAAATGTTGCGCTGCGGTTTCCGCCTCCACTTGTATTGATGATATACAAAACCGGTTTTTCTTCTTTTTGTTTTCTTTTCCATTTTTCTAATATCGCCAGCATGTTTTGTTTATCCTTCTCTACTTTTTCGGTTGTGCATAACCGTAATAAAGTTTCTCTGTCATAACTCGGTCGGTCAAGACGATTCAAATAATTTAATCCATAAGCTTTATTGGTCGGATCAATTACATTGAAATGATATAATAAATTCAACACTAAAAAAAGCGCTATCACAAAAGGAATACTCCAGCTTTGAAGAAAATAAGAAAATGCGCCGGATATGGAAATAAGAATTGTAAAAAAAATCAAAATGCTCGCAGCTGCAGGCAACTGGAACAAAGGATTATCCATAAAAAATCCGACGATTATCAAAAAAATAAAAGCGACAAAAATGGAAAGTATCGCCGAAAAATGATGACGCCCAAAAATATTTTCTATAAACTCCCTGCTGTAATGAGAAACATCGCGCGCTTTTTTTACAGAAAACGGTGAATTTAAATACCACTTTACTTTCATCAGCCTGCTCGAATTCACTTTATGTTTATCAAACGCAAATTGCGATTTAAATAATTTTGCATTACTTATCACCGGAGTAATTTGCTTGATGATCGTTTTATCCGCCCTGAAAAAATATACCAATGAAGCAATAATAATTATAGCCAGCCCGATAAGAAAACCAAGCGTAAGAAAAAAGAATTCAACTCCACCCACCAATTCTTTTATCACTTCAAATTGCAAAGCTTTTACAAAATAAAAAATCAAAAACAGCAAAGGAATAATCGAATTATTGATGCAATACTTTAAAAATGGTTTCGTAGTCGTCGCCAAAAAATGAAAATGCCTGCTGAACAAAATAAACGTAGTAATATTCCAGCTCATAATAAAAACTCCCGTTGCCGCGCCAACAACTCCGGCACTGATGCTATTCACTTTGCCCAAATATTCCGGCGCAAGAAATAATGCATACGCTCCGAAAGATTCCATAAAACCTGCGTTCACTGTGCTAAACAAGATGTACCAAAAAAATAATAACACCTGGAACTTCTTGATGTGGAGTATTACCAGTTGAATGGGGAATGAATAATAAATTACTTTTAAATATCGAATCATACGATTCTGAAATAGAATACTAAATTAAGTCGTAAAGTCGGAAGTCGGAAGTAAGTCACAAAACAAAAAGATCATTATAGTTTAACACTTAGTTTTTTATTTTGAACCGATCCGCATTGCTACTATTGAACATTCTTGCGTAGCACTCTTGTACTGAAGAATATAATTCGGCAAATTTCCAAAAGTCACTAATATCTGTAATAAGCTTTCGTTCGGACTTCTCGTCTTTCAAACTTCCTACTTCATATTTCATGCCTCCTACTTCTAACAAAGAACAACATAAAAAGCATCGTCATCAAAAACAACATTGCAGTAAGTTGATGCAGTTGCGCGATCCATTCAAAAATTCCCCAATGATTTGCAACAATCGAAGGACTATTTAACACAGCAAGAATTCCTAAAACGATCTGGAGAAAAATTATTATAAATGGCAGTGATCTCGTCTTTAAAAAATATTTCGAACCATTAGTAATTTTGATTGCTTTAAAAAACCAAATGATCACCAGCAAAAAAAGCAAATAAGCCAACGCGCGATGCACAAAATGAATAGTGATCTTGTTATTAATAAAATTGATCGGCAATGGAGAATCTTTGAACATTGAACCAGGAATTAAATCTCCATTAATTGTTGGCCATGTTGGTGCAACAACTGCAGCTTTATTGCCTGCCATCAATGCGCCAAACAATAATTGAAAAAATAAAACGATAATAATGATCCACGTCAATTTATGAATGGATGAATTTTTTACAAATTCTGTTTTCGGAATTGTCAGTTGCAACGCAAACCAAAAAGCATAACAGATCAATACCAATGCAAAAACAAAATGCATCCCGAGCTTTGTTGGTTGCACATAAATTGCATCACCTGTTAACCCACTTTTTACCATTATCCAACCGACAGCTCCCTGCAACGCTCCCAATAAAAATAAGATCAGCAAAGGCTTTATCATGCTTTGCTTTAATTCTTTCTTCCATAATAAATACACAAAGCCGACAATAAAAACAACGCCAACTAATCTCGCCCAAAGACGATGAAACCATTCCCAGAAAAAAATAAATTTAAAATCGCTCAAATTAAAATCAGCATGAAGCAAACTGAATTGCGGTGTTTGTTTGTATTTATCAAATTCGGTTAACCATTGTTGTGAGTTAAGCGGGGGAAGCGCTCCGGTCACTACATTCCATTCGGTAATGGATAATCCGGAACCGGTAAGTCGTGTTATGCCGCCAAGAATAACTTGTATCAATAACATTCCAACTCCTATAAATACCCAGTTTGCAACTGCACGTGAAGGATGAGATAATGATCTGTTCATTGCGCCGCAAAGTTAGCGTTGCGGGAAATAAGAAATGAAGAATGAGAAATAAAAAATTAGAAAGTATAAAAACATCAGGCTTTTTTCTTTGCTGATTTTTCTTTTGCTTTTTGAATTGGAGTGAATGGCCCGAATTTATGTTGCTGTTCGGAAAAACTATCTGCATAAGGACCGAAAGGATGATCTATAGGTTTCAATGCGATATTCGGCCAATCTTGTTTAAAAAATTTTTCTGGTCGTGGTTTGGCATTTACATAAGCCGCAACATCCCAGGCTTCTTCATCGGTAAGCTGCGTATTTTTATAGTTTGTACCAAAAGGCATATTATCTTTTACATATCCTGCAAACCGCGATAAACGATATAAACCTGCGCCAGTATTATAACTATTTTTTCCCCACAATGGGGGATATAAATAAGTTAATGAATCCGGTTTTAATATGCCCGCGCCATTTGCTCCATGGCATTTAGTGCATTTTTGTTCATAGACAATTCTTCCTTTTGCACTATCTGCCGCTCTGTCTAAAAAACTTGGTTGTTTTATTCCTGAACCGATTGGTTTTTTCCCTTTGACAACATTTTGTCCGATCCATTTCATGTAAGCGACTATCGCCTGCATTTCATGACTGTTGCTGTCCAATCCTCCACCATTAAGACTTCTTCTGAAACAATCATCCACCCGCTGAAAAACATTTTCAATACTTCCGCGTCTTTCCCGAAATTTTGGATAAGTTGAAGCCACACCTCCATAATTATTTCCCCATGGTTTTGTTCCGGCATCGAGATGACAATTCTGGCAATTCATCCCATTCGCATTGTGAGCGATCTTTCCATTCGGCCCAAAAAAATCCGAAGTGTTTGAAATGAGCAGTCGCCCATATCTTATTAAATCACCTTCCGGAGAATGTGGAATCTGAGTTGTATCGGGTGCAATCCATACTGAATCAATAACCACCTTAGTTAAGGATTGATCTTTATTATTCTTTTTAAAATTTTGCAAAATCAATTCTACAATTGTTAACATGATCGCGAGAAATATAACAATTATAATAAAAGATTTACGGGACATATTTTATACGGTTGTGTTTTTAAAACGGTTAATTCTTCAAAA
>DATHPY010000393.1:0-6132 GCA_035483315.1 Puia sp.
GACCGTGTGATCTCCTATGAGATAGGCGCCAATTGTTTTCTGACAAAACCTGATTCCTATTCCAAGTTACTCAGGATTGTAGATGCAGTGATTAGACTCTGGCTTGATGAAGCAGGGGACTAGACTGCTGTGTTATTTTTATCTTCACCGGTGAGCGGCAATAATAACCCGGAGAATTCCGCAGGCGCGTCTTATTTCGGTTATAGATCGCCGTTATATCCCTGATCCTATACTGATCTTGCACCACTGTTCCTGTTGACACCGGCTGCCAGTTTTAGCAAAATGCACCGACTGTCCGGTTTTTCATATTGGAATTGCGCCCTGGGAATTAACCTGGTCAAAAATGAAGTGTTAGTCAGCAGATCTTCTTTCAGAGAAACGATATACTCTTTTTCTTTTTTTATATTAACCATATGTTCGCGCAAACTCTCTGCAAAAAAATCCATCGTTACGGCAAGAAATATCATTAAGAACTCCAGGAAATATTCTTTGAAATTTTTCTCTACCTGTGGATGGTGGTGAACTTCTGTAAGCGACTTTGCCGTTTTAGTTGAAGAATTTAATTTGATCTTAATTTTCGTACCATCATTTTAACTCATCTTCTATATTGTATTCCTTCTTCAAAAAATTAATACAATTAACTCCCTGATCTTTTAATTTATTTATGATATCAATATAATATGCTGATATGATCTTTAACATGAAAAGTTTGCTGTACACTTTTTGTCTCAGCTTATAATCGTCATCCAATAACTGTAAATATTTTGCAGAATCAAGAAGTTCGTCAGGATCAGATATAGCGCTGCCAATTTGCGAATAAGCGAACAGTTCAAAAGCATCTTTATGATATTCGTCAAAGTATTTTAAATACGTGTTAAAGTAACTCTCAACAAATTTTGACTGTTGGTAATAAGAGTTGATCGCATCTGATGCATGCTCATCTTCAAACAGTCTTAATTGCCCGGTGCTTTTTAACTGATCTATCGTACTGTTTATGCTATTAAAAATTATATATTGGTTTGTTGGCACAAAGAAATAATATAGTGATCTTACTGATGCATTTTTAGTATTGAGCAATCGTAATAATGAATCGTAATTTGTAATATAGTAATTGGCATTGGCAACTATCTGATGGCAAGCTATGGTATCCAGTTTGATGTCTGCTACCAGAGTTTTGGCATACTGATGCTTTTTGTGATCATCTCCAAAACTCTCGCGTAAATTTTCAGCAAAAAAACCAAGGGTTACTGCAAGGAATATCATGATAAATTCCAAAAAATATTCCTTAAATCTTTTCTTTTCTATGTGCGGGTGATGATGGACTTCCATAAAAGAAATTATACTATTAAAAATATGAAATCAATCGTATTGATTTCATATTTTGTAAACAAAGTATATTTATGGACAATTGACATCCAGATGAAATTAAAATTACATCAAATACTATTGTTGGTACTTGGTCTACACTTTTCACTCGCAGCGCATGCACAGACACCCAACATGGATTCCCTGCAAAAATCCATTCTTCAGTCCGTTCAACAAGACCTCAAAAAAAAAGGAATTACAAAATATTTTTCCGACAGTGCGGATATATTCAGCGGAAAATATCCCGCAAATCTCGGGTTTGTTTTTAAAGAGTTGAACAAAAATATGCAGGAGGCTAAATCAGCCGGAGACATTTCTGTGCTTACCGGGGGATATCGCAAACTTTCGGCCATGGACTCTCTGCGCGGCAATTATAAAGGCGCTTACGAGAATTATAAACTATACACCCTCTACCGCGACAGCCTCCAAAAAAAAGAAACAGAGCAAAAAGAACTCAAGGCAAAAATGCAATACGAGTTTGATAAAAAACAAGCCATTGCCAGGGCAGAGCAGGAAAAAAAAGATGCCGAACAAAAAAGAATAAAAAACATACAATATTTTACCATAGCCGGTCTGGCGGCCGGGTTACTGGCGATCCTCGCGATCGCTTTTATCCAATGGAAAAATAATCAGCAAAAGAAAAAGGCCAACCAGTTACTGACTGAGCAGAAAGGAAAAGTTGAATCGACTCTCTCCGAATTAAAATCCACCCAGGCGCAACTCATCCACGCAGAAAAAATGGCTGGTCTTGGAGAATTGACAGCAGGCATCGCTCATGAAATTCAAAACCCACTGAATTTTGTAAATAATTTTTCTGAAGTAAATAATGAATTGATCGAGGAATTAAAAAGTCAAAAGGCAAAATTAAAAAGCGAAGAGCAGGAAGAATTATTGAATGATATTTTTCAAAACAATGAAAAAATAAATCATCATGGCAGGCGCGCTGACGCTATCGTGAAAGGAATGCTGCAACACTCACGGTCAGGCACAGGTGTAAAAGAACCGGCAGATATCAACGCGCTCGCAGACGAGTATTTACGGTTAAGTTACCACGGGTTACGTTCAAAAGACAAAAATTTCGTTGCAACAATAAAGACTGATTTTGATGCAGGCATGGGAAAAATAAATATTATTCCGCAGGATATCGGAAGAGTGCTGTTGAATGTATACAACAACGCATTTTATGCCGTCAGTGAGAAAATGAAAACCACGGATGAAAATTATCAGCCAGCTGTTTCGGTTCAGACAAAAACAATAAATAATAAAGTCGTACTAGCGGTGATGGATAATGGAAATGGCGTTCCGCAAAAAATAGTGGACAAGATCTTTCAGCCGTTCTTCACCACAAAGCCGACCGGGCAGGGAACTGGTCTGGGACTCAGCTTGAGTTATGATATTATCAAATCGCATAATGGAGAAATTACAGTGGAATCAACAGAAGGGGAAGGAACAAAGTTCATCATTCAATTGCCGGTCTGAATGCGCAGGCGGAAAGCAATTGCTTTTTTCTGATGAATAAATAATTAGCCATGCAACGTCTTTGAAGATGAAGCAGTCAACGCATAAAACTTTTATGCTCAAATACATTCTTCTGCTATTGGTTGTTTTCATTTGGTTTGCCTGTAAGAAAACGAGTAACCCGGGCAATACCAGCGGTGAATTATCGGGTGTATATAATGAAGTGATACCAGATAGCCCAGGCACCAAACTTGATTTTACCAGCAGCAATACCGTTATCGTTTCGGGGAAAAAGTTAAGCAATCAACCTTCCCTGCTGCTGGGAACAAACAAATACCTGCTTAATAATGGAGAGCTGGTGTTTTATTCTGATTCAGCAAGCATAAAAGACACCACGACAATTTGGTTTAATACAGCAAGTGCTGACACGTTATGGTTAAGGACCTGCCCGTTCGGTTCTTCCTGCATGATTGAAACTTTTTCGTACGCATTTAAAAAACAGTAGTAAAAGCCAAAGAAAAATCATCAACGCAAATATTAACTACCAGGCATCAGAAGTGTATCTTTTGTTAGATGCATTTCAAAAAAATATAAACCTACCCAGAGGAGAGATATGGAAATGCCTGAAAAATGCATGCAAATTCAAAAATGCAAGAATTGCCTATCACCTGAAACATAGGCTGCTACTTTGTCCTGTCGAAACAAACCATTTACTCCAAACGAGAAATCAGGAACCAACGAAATTCCTGCAGAATGGAAAAAGAGGTTTCGGATCTTTGAAGAATAACATCCATCTCAGGATAGTATATCGGAAACTTATGTGACTATTATAAGAAGTCTTCTATATCAAGGAGGGATTGGAACCGCACTGACATATCAAGTCAGTTATTTTTCAATAAAAAAATTTAGAGGCAATTTAAAATTTTGTGATATTACTCCCTTGATGCTTCGCGAATTTGAAGGATGGATGATCGATATGAAAGGTCAGACTAAAACTACAGTCGGGATACACGTCAGATGTTTGCGTGCAGTAATGAATGAAGCTATCGAAAGAAAAATTATGAATAGAGATGATTACCCATTTGGAAGAAGAAGATATAGAATTCCTTCTGGCCGTAATATTAAAAAAGCCTTGGCCAAAAGTGAAATTGCAAAAATCTATTATGCTGAAGTTCGCGATAGTAGTCAGGAAAAAGCCAGAGATTTTTGGTTTTTTAGTTTTTATGGACATGGAATGAATGTTAAAGATATTGTTCAATTAAAATATAAGAATATCAAAAGCGAATTTCTTGTCTTCGAACGAGCTAAAACTGAATTTACAGCGAGAGGCGGTGAGCCAATAATTATTTCATGTTACATCAATCAAGAAATGTGGAATGTAATTGAGAAGTGGGGAAATAAAATTAAAGATCCTGAAAATTATATTTTCCCAATATTGATTCCAGGATTAACCTCACTAAGACAATATGAACTTAAAGATAATTTTCTCCACTTCATCAATAAAAATATGGCGAAGATTTGTGAGCAAGAGGGAATGACCAAAAAGATAAAGACAATGGAGACGCGTCATTCTGCTTCAACGTTTATGAAAAATGCAGGAGTATCTCCACATTTTATAAAAGAATCTTTAGGTCATACCAGTCTAAAAACGACTGAGAATTATTTAGCAGGTTTTGAGAACGAACAAATAAAAGAGTTTTCAAAAATTCTTGACGATTTCAAGAAAATCGACTCCCCAAAGTGATACATAAAAAATTGTATGGTCGGCACTTCAACTTTTGAAATAATAAAAAGAAAAAATGTATGAATAAAAAACCCACTACTTTCTAAGTAGTGGGCAAATGTTGCTATTTATACAACTATTTTTTTAATGACCACAACCCCCGGAGGGCATGGGCAATCTTTCGGGCAATCTTTGGGGCATACGCATTCTGTTTTCTTTGCCTTTTTCTTCGCATGTTTTGCATTACCAGCAAAAGCGAATGAAGTTGACAAAAGCGTTACTGCCAGGATTGCAAAAAATATTTTTTTCATTGTATATCTTTTGAATTCGGAAAATATTGTTTACTGATCTGTTTTAAGAAAAAGAAGATTTTGGCGGATGCCAGCAATAAGCAGTATAAGAGGAAATGATTTTTTCGTTTCTAATAATATTTTCCAGTGAAAGAATTGTTACTGCATCATTCTGGTGATATGTTGTCTCATTTAAAAAGAAGTTACCAATTGCACAAGGCATAAATGGATTACATGCATTAGAAGAACAATCTTTATTTTCTTTACCACTTTCTTTGCCGCATTTTTTCATCATGTGGCATGTTCTGCTACAGGCTTTCTTTTCAGCAAAATTGCCCATTGGGTTTTTACTGAAAGTCGGCTGAATAGTAAAAAAACCTATTATGACGGCGAATATAGCGGCGCGCAATTTCATCTCCCTAAAGGTAGATGTTTAGTAATTGACTTGCAATAACCACTCATCAAAATTTTTTTTAAAATTATTTCGGCGTTTCAAAATAAATCGTAATATTGCGATTGATATGGGACTTACAAAAACAGAAATATTTTCTGATAAGCAAAACAAGATCGCTATAATGATGAAGGCGCTTGCGCACCCTGCAAGGATTGCGATCATTCAACAACTCATCAAAGCAAATGCATGTATCTGCGGAGACCTGGTTGACGAACTCGGGCTCGCGCAGGCTACAATTTCGCAGCACCTGAAAGAACTTAAAAATGCCGGACTAATAAAGGGAACAATCGAAGGAACCACCGTTTGTTATTGTATAGATGAAAAAGTGTGGAAGCAATACAAGAAGGAATTGGAAAACTTTTTTGTGATCTTGCATGCCAAGGATAATTGCTGTTGATTTTTTTTGTTTTTATTAATCGCTTTATTGCTATAAAACAATTAAAGAATAAATATATGGAAGGCGTAAAATACAAGATTCTGTTTGTACGTATCCATAATTCAGCCCGAAGCCAGATGGGTGAGGCATTTCTGAAAAAATATGGGAGTGAACATTTCGACACAGAAAGCGCTGGCCTTGAGCCAGGCAAGCTAAATCCAAATGTAGTTGAGGTGGAAGCAAGTTGGAATTGATATCAGCAATAATGGAAAGCGAAGCGTTTTTGATCTATTCATAAAAGGGAGGCTGTTCAATGGGGTCATTACTGTTTGTGATGAAGCAAGCGCAGAAAGCTGTCCCATTTTTCCGGGTCGTGTAAAAAGAATTGCCTGGTCTTTTACTAACCCCTCGACTTTCACAGGAAGTAAAGAAGAAATTTTAGAAAAGACAGCAGCAGTAAGAGATC
>DATHPY010000394.1:0-3473 GCA_035483315.1 Puia sp.
TTTCAATGGCGCCGGCAAAACGATATCCATTTTTTCGCGTAACTCCCGACATTGCCGAATATAAATGTGTGGCAAGTGTATAACCGTTTTCAAAAGCTTCAATCACTTCTTCATAGATCGCATCTGTGTGCGCCATTGATACAAGAATATTTTTGGACTTTAAATATCTTCCAAAATCAACTGCACCTTTCAATTCAGGTGCGGCGCTCCAGCGTTTTATATGATTTGATTTTGAAACGATGTATTCATATTCTTTTGGATCAGGATCACGGATCCATTTCGGATCTTGCGCGCCACGTTGCGTCATTGCCAAATACGGACCTTCCAAATGTATTCCCGTAAATTGCGCACCCGAATCATTTAACGGAAGTGCTTTTTCGTATGTCTCCAATGTTTTGACGATGTCTTCCGTTGGTCCGGTTAATGTGGTTGGAAACATTGCGGTTGTTCCAAACCTTGCATGTGCTTTTGCTATTTCAAGAAAAGCTTCAATGGTGTTATCCATAAAATCATGCCCACCTCCGCCATGAACATGAATATCAATGAATCCCGGAGAAATATATTTTCCACCTGCATCAATAATTATTGCATCAGCAACATTTATATCATGCTTTGCAACAGCAGTGATAATTCCATCTTCAATTAACAACGAACCGTTTGGAATGATCCCGGTCGGTGTAATTAAATTACCATTACAAATTTTGATCAATGATTTTTTTTCAGTCATCGCAATTTATATTTCAAATGAATCACTCACTTCAACTATCGGTTTAATAAGCAAAGCGGAAGAATCTTTATCAAGAAAACAAATACATTCATCATGCTTTTGTAAAACGCTTGCCGGAAATAAATTGGAAACAGCATTTTCAAAACAATCGTTTATAGCTATCGCTTTTCTGCTTTCAGGAACTGAACAAATGATCTTTTTCGATTTCATTATTTGTTTAATTGACATCGTGATCGCCTGTCGCGGAACATCATCAATTGTTTTGAACCATCCTTCGCCGAATTGCTGATTACGGCATTTTTCATCAAGGTTCACAATAATAAAAGGTTCATCCGTTTCAAAATCAGCAGGAGGATCGTTAAAACCAAGATGACCATTTTCTCCAATGCCAACAAGCGCCACGTCAATGATATTGTTTTTAATTATTTCTCCCAAACGCCTGCATTCTTTTTCCGCATCTTCTTCACCATTTATTAAATAAGCTTTTTTTAAACCGCTAACTTTTTCAATAAATCTTTCTTTCAAATATTTTCTAAAACTCGCCGGCGAAGATTCGGGCAGCTCAATATATTCATCCAAATGAAACATGGTTACTTTACTCCAGTCAATATCTTCTTTTACCAATTGATTCAACGTTTCAAACTGGCTGGTTCCCGTTGCTAAAATAATATTTGCAGAATCTTTTTTTTCAATTGCTGCTTTTATCATTTGTGCAGCTGTTTGTCCGGCGGTTTTTCCTAATACGGAAATATTTTCTTTTATAATAATTTTCATCAACTCTGTTTTTAAAAATGTTTCACGCAAAGACCCGAAGGAGGCAATGGGGTAAAGTTTCCTTTTGCATCTTATTTCCTTTGCGTCTTTGCGTGAAATCATTGTCAGCATTTACAAATTGTTTTTAAACGCGCTCAAATATTTATCTACATAAAACCTTTTATTTTTCGACTTGTATTGCATAATATATCTCGGATGTTCTAACGCAATGATATTTTTAAAAAATTTCTTTTCATCGTTCAACCCTCTGATGAATTTTTCATTTTTACCGGTTCCAAAACAAAACGCAATATCCGTTTCAATTCCAAATGAAATTTGTTTCTGAATGCTTTCAACTATAAAATTATACACTGTTTTTCTCAGCTCTTTGCTATCGTAATAATTGTAGTTTGTTTCTTTTCCATTTTTGCCTGTCAAAGTAAAACCCAAAGGACAAACAGAATTAATATAAAATTTTTTATAAAAAACTTCTACTCCTCCAAAAGCATCAATTACTTCGTACACAAAAACTGATGATGGCTCGTGTGCCAACTCGCCAGTAAATTTTAATTTACATTTTTCAATAACTCTTTTAGGATCTGTAAAAGGAATGCCGGTAAGTCCGCCTCCAAACCTGCCGGGATTAATTCCTAAAATTATTTTTCTTGAATTATTATCGTTATAATATTTTTTATAAAACCCAGTCGCTGTGGAAATAGCTGCTCCACTATTTTTAAATGGATTCATGATCTTAATGTTGCGCGGTAGTGCACCTGCAAAATCGAGCTGCTTATTAAAAGAAATCACTTTGTCTGCAAATGTTTTCATCTACCTACAAAATAAACAAAATATGCTCACAGACTGGATATAAATGCAATGTCCGGTGTGAAATGATTACACACCGGACATTATTTTTACTGAAAAGAGTCGAACTGCTTTTCTAACTCTTATCGTTTTGCAGTTTCAGGACTGATAATATTCGATACTTCGTAAACATTATCAATCGGAAAACCACCTTTCTTAGCATGTTCTTTCAGCAGTTCAATATTTTCCGCTTTGTAAACGCAAAATATTTTATCTCCCGTAACATAACTATGCACCCATTGAATTTTTGGACCCATTTCTTTTAAAACTGTGCAGGAAGTTTTTGAAATGTCTTTCAATTTTTGCTGGGAGAATTGTCCCGCGCCAGGAATGTTTCTTTCAATAACATAGGTTTTCATAACAGCTTTTTTAGTTTGTGCCATAGCGGCTAAATTAATAAGAAGCAGACTTGCCATAAGAACAATAAAATTTTTGTTGACCTTTTTCATAATAAATTTTTTTGGTTATTTAATGAAGTAAAAATAATTCACACTTTAAAGTTTGGGTATAACAAATCGTTCAAAGAATGGTAAGTTTAACCCAACCAGTAAAAACCTATTAATTAAGTAGATTAATATAACTCGCGGGGAGAAGTCCGAATTTCTTTTTAAAACATTTGGTAAAGTATGACGGACTTGTGAAGCCGGAATCGAATGTAGTTTGAGAAATATTGAAAGATTGTTTTTTTAAAAGCTCCTTTGCTTTTTCCAACCTGAATTCTTTTAAAAGAACATTTGGCGCCAAACCCCATAATGTAATTGTTTTGCGATACAACTGGGATTTGCTCATGGACATTGCTTTACAAAATTCTGTAACTGCAAAATCTTCATTCTGCCAGTTTTCTTCAAGCTTGTTCAGTAAAGATTCAATAAGAATTTCATCTTTGGGTGATAAGCTTGTAAGATTATTTTGATCAAGTTGAAAAAAATCGCGTGCCACCAGATCTTTAACTGTCGAAGCGATAATTATTCTACTACTATTGTTGACGGAACAAAGACGCTTTGCTAATTGTATGGTATCTCCAAAAAGTTTGTCACTTTTTGAAACAGGTTCTCCTGCATTAAGGGCTATTTTGAAACCGGTTAAATTCCGGTCTGCATTGGGTAGCTTTTTGAAAATATCTGAAGCG
>DATHPY010000395.1:0-2563 GCA_035483315.1 Puia sp.
ATTTAACGGCATCCTTCGCAAAATATGTCGCGATCAGATCAGCGCCTGCTCTTTTAATTGCAGTCAATGTTTCAAGAATGGCTTTATCCTCGTTGATCCATCCCATTTTTGCTGCGGCTTTTATCATGGCGTATTCACCGCTGATATTATACGCACTAACGGGAACGTGTACTGCGTTTTTCACTTCGCGGATTATATCAAGATAAGCAAGTGCGGGTTTTACCATTACAATGTCGGCGCCTTCTTCAATATCCATTAATGTTTCTTTGATGGCTTCAATGCGATTCGCATAATTCATCTGGTAAGTTTTTTTATCACCAAAACCCGGCGCAGAATCTAACGCATCGCGAAATGGTCCATAAAAACATGACGCGTATTTTGCGCTATAACTCATGATACCGGTTTTCGTAAAATTATTTTCTTCCAATCCTTTTCTTATTGCGCCAATTCTTCCATCCATCATATCACTCGGTGCAACAAAATCTGCGCCTGCTTTTGCATGGCTGACACTCATCTTCACTAATGCTTCAACAGTTTCATCATTCACAATTTCTCCGTCTTTTACAATTCCATCATGACCATAAGAAGAATAAGGGTCGAGCGCAACATCAGTCATAATAAGCATTTCAGGGCATGCATCTTTTATTGCCTTGATGCTTTTTTGCATTAATCCATTTTCGTTCCATGCTTCTTTCCCGGTGTTATCTTTTGCTTCGTCTTTTGCTTTTACAAAAAGCAAAATACTTTTTATACCAAGACTATATAATTCTTTTACTTCTTTAATCGTCAAGTCAAGCGAACGACGATAATAGTTTGGCATAGAAGGAATCTCATGCAAAATATTTTCTCCTTCATCAATAAATAGCGGCGCGATGAAATCATTCGGCGTTAATATAGTTTCGGCAACTAAATTTATTATTGAAGAATTGCTTCTTAATATCCTGTTTCTTTTTTGTAGATGCATACAATTTATTTTTTTGCCACAAAGACATGAAGATACAAAGTTGCACAAAGCTTCTTTGTATTTCTTCGCGCCTTTGTGTCTTCGTGGCAAAATTATTTTAAATCCATTCTTTCGGGTTCAAACAAACCTGTAATAATTTATCTTCTTCACTTCCGGCTTTCGGTTGATAATTATATTCAAACCTCACTGTTGGCGGTAAACTCATCAAAATACTTTCTGTTCTTCCATTTGTTTTTAATCCGAATAAAGTTCCTTTATCATGAATGAGATTGAACTCAACATATCTTCCACGACGAATTTCCTGCCAACGTTTTTGTTCTTCACTAAAAGAAATATTTTTTCTTTTTTCAACAATTGGTAAATACGCATCAAGAAAAGCATTACCACAAGATTTGCAGAAATTGAACCAAAAATCTGCATCCTGCTTTTCATCCGGTTTTCTTCTGTCGAAAAATATTCCACCAATTCCTCTTCGTTCATTATTGCGATGCGTGTTCACAAAATAATCATCGCAATTTTTTTTGAACAGCGGATAAAATCTTTCATCAAATTTATCGCAGGCGTTTTTATAAGTTTGATGAAAATGTGTTGCATCTTCTTCAAATAAATAATAAGGAGTTAAATCTGTTCCGCCACCAAACCAGCGCTCAGCAACAATTTTATCTTTATCATACAATTCAAACATGCGGTAATTAAAATGAATTGTTGGAACGAAAGGATTTTGCGGATGAAGAACCGAACTAATTCCCGCAGCAAACCAAGTCATCTTTCCCGAAGACAACGGAATATGAAGTACCTCGCGCATTTTGCGTGAAAGCGACCCAAATACAACAGAAGTATTCACGCCACCTTTTTCAAAAACATTTCCATTTGAAATTATTCTTGTTTTACCGCCGCCACCTTTACCATCAGGATTTCTTTCCCACGCGTCTTCAATAAATTTTGCTTTGCCGTCAGCATCTTCCAAGGCATTGCAAATTTTGTTTTGGAGGTTATAAATAAATTCAATCCACTGCTGGCGAAATTCTTTTGTTTCTTTTGTCTGAACCATGATTTATTTGATTTGTTTGATTCAGATGATAAGAAAAGTAAATAATTGTATACTCATAAAAATCATTTTAATCGTTCCAAATCATAGTTTGGACAGTTTCCACAAACGCTTTTGCATGGTCAACCGGAACGTTTAGCAAAATTCCGTGACCTAGATTTGCGATGTGTTTTTGTTTTCCGAATGCCTGCAACATTTGCTTCACTTCTTTTTTAATAACAGGAATTGATGATAACAATTTTGCCGGGTCGAAATTTCCTTGCAGAATAATTTTGCTGCCGGCAAATTTTCTTGCTATTTCAGGTTCGATGCACCAATCAATTCCCAATCCCTGAGCGCCAGTCGCAGCCATGGTTTCAAGAGATTGCCACGCACCTTTTGCAAAAATAATTACCTGCGTTTCATTTTTTAGCGCCGCGACAATTTGGTTTATATATTTGAGAGAAATATTTTCAAAATCATTTTTGCTTAACAAGCCGCCCCAGCTATCAAAAATCTGAATTACATCTGCCCCGGCTTTTACCTGCGCTTTTAAATATGCAATTGTTGCG
>DATHPY010000396.1:0-5343 GCA_035483315.1 Puia sp.
TTTCTCCGCCGGCTATTTTTATTTTATCTAATAAGTTAAGCGCTAATGTTTCTTCTTCTGTTTGTTCTTTTACAAACCATTGCATAAAATGCCAGGTTGCCCAGTCCTCTTCATCAAAACTCATTTTTACTATTTTGTAAATTCCTTTGGTGTTGCCGACTTCCTGCTCAAAAACTTTATTAAAACAATCCTGAACACTGGTTGGCGTTGCACCCGGATGGGGGATGGCATCAATTTTAACTTCGGCACCGCGCTCCAGGATATACTCCAGGAATTTTATCATGTGATTGCGTTCTTCTTCCGCGTGACGAAATAAAAAATTCGAAATCCCTTCATAACCTTCGCTGTTTGCCCAACAGGCGTATGATAAATAAACCTGCGATTGCCAGGCTTCTTTGGTCATTTGGTCGTTTAACGCTTTTCGTAAACTTTCTGATAGACGATTGGTTTCCATTTCTTATTTTTTTTGACTTTCCTACTAAGGTAGAAAAATTTGTGCCAGTAAAAATATTTTTAATCGTTTGTAACCTGCTTTAAAAACATGGCGTCTTAATAAGTGTGAAGGATAATAAAGAGGTTAAGACAAGAAAATCGATTAATAAATTTTAAAAATATTGTTATGAAAGGGAAATATGTAACCACGCTCGTTTTGCTGGCAGCATTATCCGGTGGCGGAAGAAAACGCAAAAGCAAGAAAATGGCAGCGTAATTAAACAAAAACATTTGATTATAAAATTTCAAGTCGCACATGTGTGCGACTTTTTTTATTTTGTTTCCAGCTTCGGTTTTCATAGCGTCATTCTTGCGTCGCACTCTTGTACGGCAACAATTCTATTGAGCGGTAGTCTTAGCCACAGAAAGCCGCAGAGTATCAAGAGAACCACAGAGATTCCCTGTGAACCTCTTTACCTCTGTGTTTCTCTGCGGCTAAAATATTGCCTAAAGATTATTGCGGGTTATAATAATTCGAAGGATCGCTCAATACTTTTTTCCATTGTCGCTGGTGACTATCCTGCCATTTTTTATTCGGGTGAATATTCCAGTTAACTGTTTTTAATTCATTACGCACAAATTCTCTTTGCTCAGGATGAACAAACATCGGATGCAGATAAAACCAGTCTTTAGCTTTTATTAATTCATTCCAGAAGGATGCAAAGCTGTCGTAATAATCTTCAAAAACTTTTATTTCATCTTTATTGGAATCGTACGTGCTGTGGTTATAATAAAAAGAAAATGTTCCGTCATCTTTTTTAATACGGAATAAGCTGCCTCCTTTTTCTTCCGAGCTAATATCGAAGTATAATTCTTTTTTCATGTTGCTTTTTTCTCTCACAGATTACTCAGATAAATAAAAAAATCTGTGAAATCTGTGCCATCTGTGAGAAAAATTCTTTTTCTGATTTTTTGCCAAACTAAAGTTACAATGGATTAACCAAAGAGGTTACTTCAAAAATTTTTTTTAAATTTACCAATCAATTTATTCAACGATCAGATAAAATAACTTTTTATGTCATTGCTCAATAACAGTAACAATAAAAATAAAAAAGGAAACAAAACCGCAAAGCAGCCGGCAAAACCCGGTGTGCAATCAGCAAAACCAAAAGCAAATACAAAAGGTGCAGCGCGTAATGCAAAATTCACCGGCGGCGCGCAGCGCGGCTCGTAATAGTTATGAATTATGAGTGATGGGTTATATGCGCCTATGAAATAAAAGCTATTAAAATTTTTGAGCACTCATAATTTATAACTCATATCTCATACTTTGCTCGTTTCTTTCCACAATAAAACAGCCTTGATTTCTCCGTAAGAATAATCATTCCTTAACTTTTCTTTGATAAATGAAGAAGTGCTTTCAGGATTTTCGTCAATTGTTTTTAAAATCATTTCCATTTTCTTTTTAGAAACAATTTCTTCAATTTTTATTTCGCCGGTCGGAATAAATGAAGCCAGGTGATTTTCGATAGTGCTGAATGTGAGACTGCGCATTTTGGCAATATCAATAATTTTATTTCCCTGTTTAAATAATTCAAGACTAATAAAACGTGTTTCTCCTTTTTTAGGTTTTGCCGATTTTTCTTCTTCTGCCGAAATTGCGGCGACAGGTAATTTTTTATTTTCTTCCACCAATTTCAACAACGCATTTGTGTCCACGCCTTTCATTAATGCTTCGGCAATTTGTACAGTTTGCTGAAGTTGCTTTATTTTTCTTTCAATAATAATTTGGAGCGCATTCAATTCCGTAACATATTTTTTTACGCGCGGCTTTATTTTTACTTCATTGATATGTTTTTTTAAAGACGCTAATATTTCGTTCAGCCCATTTGAAAAATGTTCAACACCCTTATTTATTCTTTCATGCAAATGCGAGTAACCATTTAATTCGGTGTTTGTCAATACGCGTTCTAATTGTTTATTAAATTTAACCGCGACTTCCTGCAACTGAATAAGATTATCTAATTGATTTTTTGCCCAAATAAAAGCTTCGCCTTTATCCGGAATAGTTCGGTGTTCATATTCTTCATAATGTTCCTGGAAACGTTGAACTGTTTTTTCCATGCTGAACGATTGCAACAACGAGTGACTGATAAAAATTTGCTGCTCGCGCTTTAATTCCTGCTCAAGAAAATCCTGCGCCATTTCACTTTTCGAAAATGCCAGCACTCTTTCATCTGTAGTAATGGATTGCGGATGAATACGGCTGTGAAGCACTAATCCTTCAAGAGAAGTAAGTCTGCTTAATGCAACATAAACTTGTCCGGGCGCGAATGAATCGCCCGCATCAATAATTGCTTTTTCAAAAGTTAATCCCTGGCTTTTGTGAATGGTGATTGCCCATGCCAAACGAATCGGATATTGTTTGAACGTTCCCAATTCTTCTTCATCAACAAAATCTTTTTCATTGATATAATTGTACCGGATATTTTTCCAGGTCTCTTTTTCAATTTCCATTTCATTCTTTTCTTCCGGGAATTGTACAAAAATTTTATCCGTTTCTATTTTTGAAATAACCCCAATCTTTCCGTTGTAATATCTTCTGAATTCTCCTTTATCATTTTTAATAAACATTATTTGCGCGCCGGCTTTTAATTGCAAAAGCATTTCTGCAGGCAAAGCTTTCTCATTAAAATCTCCGGTCAGTTCTCCTTTAAATTCAAAAAGTTTTCCCGGCAATTTTCTTAATTTATTTTGATTGATTTCGTACGCTTTGTTATTGTGCGTTGTGAGTGTGATGTAATGTTCATTATCTCCAGCATGAAAAGCAGGTTTATAATGTTGATGCAATTGCTCTAAATCTTCTACCGATGTTTTTTTATCACGAATGTTATTGAGGATGCTGATAAACCCAGCTTCATTCTGACGATAAATTTTTTTGAGCTCTATTAAAACAGGCGGCGATTCACGTACGGCAAGTGCATCAAAAAAGAAAGGACTTCTGTAATGAGTTTTTAAAATATTTTCCCACTCATCGTTATTAACAACTGGCGGCAACTGAAATAAATCGCCGATATACAAAACCTGCACACCGCCAAATGGCAACAAAGGTTGCTGACGAAAATGCCGGAGAATTGTATCAACTGCGTCAAGCATATCCGCGCGTACCATACTTATTTCGTCAATAATTAAAAGTTCAAGTTCGCGCAGCAGTTCGCGTTTGTTATTATTAAAGCGAATGTTTTTAAAAAGATTATGGCGATTAGTAACATTGCTGTTCCATTCATTTGTTTGCGATGGCACATAAGGTCCGAATGGCAATTGAAAAAAAGAATGCATGGTAACGCCGCCCGCATTAATTGCAGCAACGCCTGTTGGCGCAACCACCGCTGTTTTTTTAAAAGAATTTTCCCTGATATATTTTAGAAAAGTTGTTTTGCCTGTACCGGCTTTGCCGGTCAGAAAAATATGCTTGTTCGTTTGATTCACAAACTGAACAGCCATTTGAAAAATATGATTGGATGAATCTGAGGGTAGCATATTTTTTGATTAGGATAAGTAAATTTTTAAATAACATTCAATAGTCAACCTGCCTACCGGACAGGCAGGCACTCAATGTACAATCTTCAAGTTAAAAAACATTTATTGTTTGTAATTGTTTTAATTGAAAATTGAATATTTGTTATTGAATGTTGATTGTTTCTGTCAGAATTTTATTTGCTTAATACTAACTTGCAACCATGATTGATTATTTAGAAGGGTTGAATGAATCGCAAAGAGAAGCCGTACTGCATGTTGACGGACCGCTGATGATTGTTGCCGGCGCGGGAAGCGGAAAAACAAAAGTGCTGACGACACGAATTGCACATTTAATGGCAATCGGCATTGATGCGTTTAATATTCTTGCGCTGACTTTTACCAATAAAGCGGCGAAAGAAATGAAGGAGCGTGTTGAAAAAATCCTTGGAAATTCTGAAGCGCGGAATTTATATATCGGAACTTTCCACAGCGTGTTTGCGCGCATACTTCGCGCGGAAGCGCCGAAACTTGGTTACCCGAGCAACTTTACTATTTATGATACGGATGATGCAAAAAGTGTTGTGAAAACAGTCATTAATGAATTGGAGCTTGATGATAAACATTATAAGCCATCCACAGTTTATAATAGAATAAGCAGTGCAAAAAATGCGCTCGTTGGTCCCGCAGAATATGCGAACGATTATTATATTCAGCAGGAAGATATGCGCAGTCAGCGACCGGCAATTGCACAAATTTTTGATGCGTATGTAAAACGCTGCCACAAAAATGGCGCTATGGATTTCGATGATCTGTTATTGAAGTTTTATGAATTGCTGAAAACTTTTCCGGAGTCGCTCAGTAAATACCAGCGCAAATTCAAATACATTTTAATTGATGAATACCAGGATACAAATCCTGCTCAATATGAAATAATAAAATTACTCGGCGCGATGTATGAAAATGTTTGCGTGGTTGGTGATGATGCGCAAAGCATTTATAGTTTTCGCGGCGCAACCATCGAAAATATTTTACAGTTTCAGAAAGATTATGAAGATGTAAAAGTGGTGAAGCTGGAACAGAATTACAGGAGCACACAAAGTATCATAAAAGCAGCCAATGAAGTGATCAAACACAATAAAGGACAGATTCCGAAAAACCTGTGGACGGAAAACCTGGAAGGTGAAAAAATCCGCCTCGTAAGAACGATGACCGACAACGATGAAGGGAAATTTGTTGCCGATACGATCCAGGAACAAAAACTCCGCAATCATTTTAATAACCGCGATTTTGCGATTTTATACCGCACTAATTCACAAAGCCGGGCATTTGAAGAAAGTCTGCGCAGAATGGCTATTCCATATACCATTTATGGAGGTATTAGTTTTTATCAGC
>DATHPY010000397.1:0-5538 GCA_035483315.1 Puia sp.
GAAAAAGATCAAGTTTTTGATAGGCGAATATTGGCAGGAGCCAGCAAATAATTATCCATTGAATAATATAGATCTTCGTGATGTGGCGACTCATGTACCGCAGGATCTTAAAAAAGAAATTGTCTTTTACATTGTCCTGGATCCAATCCCAACAACTCAACCAAACGAGCACAATGCCTAGATGAATCATGGTGTCATTCGGATACGTTCTGTAAAAACTTAGCTCGGCTGCTATCTTGAAAGCGTATTTCATGATGCAACTGCTGCCAATCAGTATCCATCCGATGTCACGCACATACCAGTACACTTTTTGACGCTCGGTAGTTTTAAAATAGTGACCAATAAATAACCCAACAAGCGGATAGACAATCCAGGGAAGAAAAGGGAAAAAGACTTTTGGCGGAGCTCCGCCTGTCAATTGATACAGGTAATCAAGCGCTTGATAACGGCTATGTATATCCCAAAACATTGGTGACATCACACAGTAAAATCCAGCAAGTACGATCGTTACAATATGATAATGTTTCATTCGCTGAATAGAAAATAAAACAAGTTGTGCGAGTGCTGCAAAATGTAAAATATCGCCAAGCAATAGTAATTGCGCGTAGCTAGCAACGCCATCTTGAATTTGCAAATCATTTTGCAATTCATCCGGCAAAAGACCAAGCGCATGTGGGATGACAAATTTAAAA
The DNA here is from genome assembly GCA_035483315.1 of Puia sp. Classification (GTDB taxonomy): domain Bacteria; phylum Bacteroidota; class Bacteroidia; order Chitinophagales; family Chitinophagaceae; genus Puia. The sequence goes on from DATHPY010000397.1 coordinate 693, forward strand.
ACGTTAAGCAAGTATGCTGCCAGCAATAAATAGAAAACTCTTTTGCAAAGCGCTGAAAAATTTTTTGGCGGTGATATCGCAAAAAATATTCCCATGAGCATCATGAATAATTGGGCTCCGGGACCTTCAGCAATGAAGGCTAATAATTTTCCGAAAAGTGTTTCGCGGATCTCCAGTTTGCTATAGAGCATGACCGTGTGAATGGGGGCAATCATTAGAACAGTGAATCCTCTTGCGAGGTCAAGAGATCTTATTCTTTGCATAGAATTGATTTTTTGTAATGGAATAGAGGTTGGCAGTTTTGTAGGATAGCTGAATTGTTTTTACAAATTGAAACCCTACACTTTTCGCAAGTCTGTTTGCCAAAATATTTTCCTGGTCAGGTTCTGCATACATAGAACCAGCCATAGGAAAAGAAAAATAAAATGAGAGGAATTCCGAAAGCATATGATGACTGGAATTCTTGAGCATCTGTCTCGGTGGACCCATTAACATGTGAAGTCCGCAGTCGTCATTTGAAGCAAGGACGTGCTGTTTTAATTCATCAATATTGACCTGGTAAACATCTATCAGGCAAGTAATTTTTTCATTCAATAAACCGATAAAGGAATGTGCATGACAATTTTCAAGAATGGATCCATACGTTTTTTGCAACGATTTAATGTCGACGCTCATTTGCCAGAATCGCTTGGTGTAGGGTTGGTTTACCCAATCATGAATGAGTTCGATGTCTGTTGATAATTGAAGGGAGCGAAAAACGACCGTCGCATTAATTGCTGAAATAAAACGCTCATAAAGGATCTCATTTTCATAATTGACTTTGACGGGCTTAAAAAATAAAGGACAGCAATCGAGGGAACTCATAACAGCCAGATAATTTTCATGCAAACTATTGCGGATGCCCGTGCCGGAATTTTTGCGAAAGGATTAAAAATTATGGTAAAAGGAATAACATGGATCTTGAGTTGAAAACGGAAGGGTTTGGAGAAATTGAAATTTGGGAAGGAAACCAGAAAGAAAATGATCGCTTCCGATCATTAAAGCCAGTGCGAACCAGCATTCGCGGTGCATTTGGCAATGCGGTATTTTACGAACTCTATACAGAAGGTGTGACGGTTCATTATTGCGAATATTACATATCCAATCCCGTAATATTAAAAGTCCGTACAGATCTTCCCGCGATCGAATTGCGCATCGCTTTACAAAATCAAATCGGAGGAACATGGGAGGGAATAGACTCACCATCGCTGCAACAAGATTATTTCGAACTCTCCTATACGCCATTCGTAAAGACAAGAGCAGAATTTAAGGCAGCGACCACGTATTCCACTTGTGATTTTCATTATGATATTGCATTTCTGGAAAGCATGGCAAAGGATTTTCCGGTCATTGATGAATACCTGGAAAGTGTAGACAAAGAAGAAGCCATTCAAATTGCCGCCAATAATTATATCTGTACCCCTTCTATGAAAAGCGCTATCGACTATATCGAGCATAACCCGTTCTCCGAACGTTCGCAAAAATATATTCTTGAAAATTGTGCTAAAGAAGTGTTGCTATCCGCACTGGAACGGATAACGGAAGAAGAGGATCCTGAAAAAGTTTTTCTGTTAACCGATGAGCATATCGATAAATTGAGGAAATGTAAAACGATCATCGAGGAAAATATTTTAGAAATGATATCCTTAAAACTTCTTTGCCGCAAATGTGAGCTCAATGAATATGTTTTGAAAAGAGGATTCAAAATTCTTTTCGGTTATTCGCCGGTGAAGTATCATATCAAACTAAGAATGGATCATGCCGCGAAATTATTATTAGAAAATAAACTGACAATCGCAGAAATAGCCTATACGATTAATTACACCAGTCCGGGAAATTTTACCATTGAGTTCAAAAAACATTTTAAGTGTACGCCGATCTATTACCGGACGCATTGGAAGCGCTTTCTGAAATAGCGCTTTTCGATTTTTCTGCGTGTCGCTTCAATAAAAAAATCCCTCGTTTGTGGTGATTGCGGATCGTTGTAATAGATTTATTCATGACGACACAAATTTCCTTCAGAGATAATTTTCCGTGATAATAAAGACGTAGGACTTTGACAGTGTCTTGCGGTAATATTTCGATTGACGATAATAGAAAATCTATTTCATTTTCACTTTGTTTTTTAAAATGCATAAAAACAAAATTATTCAAAAGTCAACATATATGTTTACCTAAAATCAATTCTATTTATGCACTTTTCCACTCATGCGAAAAGTGAACAAAGAACAGCAAGACCTATTAAAAAAGATAGGTGCTCGAATTGTAGAGATTCGCAAGGAACAAAATCTAACTCAAGTTGAACTTGGTCATCTTTTTGATGCGGATAAACAAACCATCCAAAGATTGGAAGCAGGCAGAACAAATGCAACGATCCTCACGTTGCATAAAATCGCGAAGGCATTTGATATTTCGCTGAAAGAGCTTCTGGATGTTGAGTAGCTATAAAAATAATAGTTTTGTTTTCCTAAACAACTCGAAATGTCAAACGAAACTTTAGGATTAGTTTTGAATTTTGCCGGTGCATTAGCACTTGCAATTGGATCAGGAATTCAATCCGAGATAAGTATGACCCATTTAAAAGCGACCATGAATTATCCGGGAAGTCCCGGAGGACTTGTTAAGAATGCAGTTAAAAAAAACATTAGACACATTAAAAATATGCAAATAGCAAAGTGGATAATTTACATTGGTTATTTACTTTTCATAGCCGGTTTCGCTTTGCAATTATTTGGTTCAGGAACTAATCACCATTGCACTTCACAGTATTAGTTATCTTGTATATTTATTAATTTAATTGTAATTTTGAAAATCATGAGTAAGAAAGAATTGCAAGAAATGAAAGAGGGCCTGAGACTCCAACAAAAAGACCAGTCCAAAAAGGAAGCAAAAAGACTTTTGCTTGATCTCAGACTAATTACTCCCAAGGGGAATCCCACGACCGTTTTCAAACCTGTCAAGAAATAAATGTATCCCGCCAAACCTGGACTCATCATTGGATTTCATGGATGCGACAAAAAAGTTCGAGATGAGATAATCAACAGTCAGTCCATGTTACGATATAGCAAGAATGATTATGACTGGCTTGGAAATGGGATGTACTTCTGGGAAAACAATGCTCATCGAGCAATGCAATTTGCAACAGACCAGAAAAAAAATCCAAGAAAAGGTAGAGAGCCTATAAAAAACCCCGCAGTTTTAGGGGCGATTCTTGATCTTGGTTTTTGTCTCGATCTCATAGAAAAGGAATTTATCGAGCTAGCAAAAGATTCTTATAATTTGCTGGCTTACTCCTTTAAGCTACTTAACATTCCCCTTCCAGAAAATACTTCTATAAAAGACTCAAAAGAATTGCTTATTCGTAAACTGGATTGCGCTGTCATTGAAAACGTCCACCGCTATCGGGCGCAAAAAAATTTACGCCAGTTTGATTCTGTCAGAGGCGTATTTATCGAAGGTGAACGAATTTATCATGACTCTGGTTTTTTTGATAAATCGCATATGCAGATCTGTGTACGCAATCCGAATTGTGTCAAAGGGTTTTTTATTCCCAGAGCAGAAAATAAAAAATGGATTGTTCCATGAAGGGTTCTAGTTTTTTTATAATTTGCAATTAATCCTTCAAAAAATTCGCAGCCCCACACCGTCATTATCAATATAGATATTATTGTTTTGAGATATTGAACCAAACCTAAACGGTTGTGTATCTCTTGAAATTCCATTTTTAGCATACTCCCAAATTTTTTTAGGTAGGATTAACTGCAAGTGAGGATATCTGAGAAACCAAGAGAATTCAATTGGTTCAAAAGAATATTCAGCCCATAAATATTTTGCGAATTTTTGATAGACGGGTTCCACTGCATAAAAGCTTTCTCCTCCAAATTCAAAGTCTTCGTAGGAAAACCATTCACGATTCAAAAATTCAGAAAGCCCCGCATAATAATCCCTTGTCAACATTGTCAGTGCCTCAGCATCATATGGAACATTATCGTTGACTGGGTCATGATAAGTGCAAACAACATTATTATACAGATTGTAAGCAATACTGGCAATAGAAAAAGGTACTCTTATTTCTCCTGATTGTGCCTGTAATTTATGTTTCGCCATGTTTCCAGGACTATTTTGCCATCTTCCCTTTGCCTCAATAGCAAAAAAAGTATCGCGGGAAAAGGATATCAGATCCGGTCGCCTCCCTTTGATTGGAATATTCTTGAGCTTCATCAATGCTTCGTAATTCACCGTGAATGATGAACCATTAATTTGCTTTGATAAGAAATCAGCAATTGCTTTGCCGGCAATGTTTGAAAATTGTGCTTTTTCAGTTGGATCGGATAAAAGTATCGGAGGTTCTGAAAAGCGATTTTGATTAAAACTTTCCACATTTAAATAAAAAGAATATCGCAAAAACATCCCCAGTATTCGTAATAATTTTTGAGGCCTTGGAGAAAAACCTTGTCCTGCAAATGCCATGTGTTTGATGAATGCGAGGAAAGTCATGTGAAAAAATAAATCAGAGGTTTCGCCTGTTTCACTTTTGTAATCGACAGAAATATCCATAGATGCAAGTTCTAAAATTTCTTTTGACTAGGTAAATCGGAGGTGATAACTCTTTTAATTATTTTGATCACATAATCATTTCCACTTAGTGCTACTAGATTTTCTTGTACCAAGTGTTGTTGCAAGAAGGAAATAAATAAATTCGTCTGAAAATATCAAAGACGATATTATTAATAAATTGTAATCTCAACTTAAACCTTATGCCTGCAAGAATAGCGATTTGTCTTTATAACGAAGGAATTGATGAATT
>DATHPY010000398.1:0-4855 GCA_035483315.1 Puia sp.
GCTATGATAATTTTCACAAGAATGGAGATAATATTTACAGAATTAAACATCAAAATTTTAGCCAGGGAAATTTGATAGAAAACTTGCCAACCACGTACTCGGCGGTTGGTCCAACTTTAAAATCTCAATTTCCCGAGGTCAGGGAAATGACGAGAATTACAAAAACAGAAGGATTAATAACCGCTCAGCAGCCAAACGGATCATTAATGGCTTTTAATGAGAAAGATATTTACCTGGCTGATCCATCTTTCCTGAAAATATTTTCTTTCGGCATGTTACATGGTACAACCGACGCCCTAAAGAATCCCAACACTGTTGTTATCACTGAAAGAACTGAAAAAAAATATTTTCCAAACCAGGATGCAATCGGAAAAACGATCAGGATACAAGAGCATAATTCCGGCATAGATATTACTGCAACTGTTACCGGTGTGTGCAAAGATGTGCCGGCTAATTCGCAACTCCAATTTGACTTCGTGCTTTCAGCAGGTTTTAAAGGCGGCGATTGGGTCTATCCGGAATTCTACACGTATATTTTATTATCCCCGTATGCCGATCCAAAAATATTTCAATCAAAATTGTATGCGTTTATTAAAAATAATATCAGTGAGATCAGCAAAAATAATAACTCAAGTCCTACACAGGGAAAAAGCAACCTGAATAATATTTTGCTTACACTGCAACCGTTACGTCAAATACATTTGTATTCAAATTTATCTCAGGAGATCAGTAGCGGCGGCAACGGAAATATGGTTTGGTATTTAGGCATCATTGCTTTTCTTATTTTGTTGATCGCTTACATCAATTATATAAACCTCTCTACTGCCAAGGTGATAGACAGAGCTAAAGAAGTGGGTATACGCAAGGTATTGGGTTCGCAAAGGCTGCAACTTATCATTCAATTTCTTTTTGAATCATTTCTGTTGAATATCATCAGTATTGTTTTAGCATTATTTATTGTTGTTGCTTCCATGCCGTGGTTTAGTAAATTATGCGGCGTTCAAATGAACTTCACGCTATTGAAAGAATTTTTCTTTTTACTCGGCTTTACAGCATTTTTATTTTTAGGAATTGTATTATCCGCATTTTATCCTGCTTTAATTCTTTCCAATTACAAACCTGTTCAAATATTAAAGGGAAAATTTTTGAACAGCACACAGGGAATATCGCTGCGAAAAGGATTGGTCGTTTTTCAATTTGTTGCCACCATATCTTTTTTGATCGGCACATTAGTAGTTTACCGCCAGGTGAATTATATGAAGACTGCTGATAAAGGAATGGATATGCAGCAAACACTTATTGTGGAAGCGCCACATTACATACGAGCTACAGATGAAGCTAACATTGAGTTTGCAAAAAAAGATAGCGTTTTTCAAACGGAGGTCTTACGTGATCCGCGCATCCAAAATATTACTTCTTCATCCAGTATTCCGGGTGAAAGTATAGACTTCATAATGTCTTACACAAATCCATCAGCAGAAACGGGAGAAAAAAGTATCAGGCTTGCAACTTTTGTGATCGGAAGCAGCTTTATTGATCAATTCAAGATAAAAATTATCGCCGGAGATGAATCATTATTTAACTGGAAAAGGGGATCAACAATGATGCTGAACGAGTCTGCTGTTGTTTCGCTGGGGTTTAAAAATCCAAAAAATGCCATTGGTAAGATGGTGGAAACTAAAAATGGCAGTGGTAGAAAGTTTGAGAATGAAGTTGTTGGTGTGATGCAAAATTTTCATCAGAGTTCATTTAAAGATGATTACACACCGATTGTTTTTCGACCATCAAATCCCAATAGCGCTGCGCACTATGAATTGAAGATGAATTCTAACGATCTGCCAAAAACAATTGCGCAGGTTGAAAAAATATATAAGAATATTTTCCCCGATGCAGCTTTTGAATATTTCTTTTTAGATGAGTTTTTTGATCAGCAATATAAATCCGAACAACATTTTGCAGAAGTTTTCAGTTTGTTTTCCGGCTTTGCCGTTTTTGTTGCCTGCCTCGGATTATTCGGATTAACATTGATCACAATAACGCAGCGCATTAAAGAAATTGGAATCAGAAAAGTATTAGGGGCATCAATTCCAAACATCCTATTGCTGCTTTGCAAAGACTTTATAAGATTAATTCTTGTTGCCGACATTATTGCTTTACCATTAGCATGGTGGGGCAGTTACAAGTGGCTTGAGAATTATACTTTTCGCATTCATTTCAGTGTTTGGCTTTTCATCATCCCGACGATCATGGTTTTTTTAATTGCATTCGTCACAGTTAGTTTCCAGGCGATAAAAGCAGCAATAGTAAATCCCATAGAGAGTTTGAGAACGGAATAATGCAATTAATAATTAATAATGAAAAAATCAGACATCACAAAATCACTAAATCAGAAATATCTCTTTTATGCTAAAAAATCATTTCAAACTTGCATGGCGTAATCTTTTAAAAGATAGACAATTCAGTTTTCTTAATTTGATAGGTTTATCAAGCGGTTTGGCGTGTGTTCTTTTAATTTATTTATGGGTAACAGACGAATTGCATGTCGACAAATTTTTTGCCAATGATAACCGAATTTACCAGGTGATGAAAACTTCGCCAAATGCCGACGGAACGCTTACAACCCGTGAATCTACTCAAGGTATTTTGGGAGAAAAAATGGCAAATGAATTATCTGAAGTGCAATATGCCGCATCGGTAAGAAGAGAAGATATAAGTATTATTTCCGCAGCAGATAAAAAAATAAAAGCAACTCCTGAATTTGTCAGCAAAGATTTTTTTAAAGTATTTTCTTATCAAATTATAGAAGGAAACAAAAACAATATTTTTCCGGATAAATTCGGCGTGCTGCTGTCTGACAAACTTGCGCTTAAATTATTTGGTACAACCAGCAATATTATCGGAAAAACAATTAGCTGGAATTACGGTGGCGAATTTGACGGTTTGTATAAAGTTGCCGGAGTTTTTGCAGCGCCACCTTCTAATGTCAAAGACCAGGCTGACATTTTATTTTCCTATGACATGTTTTTCTCTAAAGAAGCTACCGATATGGCTTTTTGGGGCAGCAATGGCGAGTATACTTATTTGCTTTTAAAAAATGGAACGGATATAACACGGTTCAACAAAAAGATAAAAGACTTTACAAAAAATAAGATCAAAGCCGAGTATGGAGAAAAAAGTGATTTGCTTCCCTGGGAAGGCGATGTTTTTGTGCGCCGTTTTTCTGATAAATATTTATACGGAAATTATGAAAACGGAAAACAGGCAGGAGGCAGAATAGAATATGTAAAATTTTTTTCTGTCATTGCTATTTTTCTGCTGGTTATTGCCTGTATCAATTTCATGAATCTTTCTACTGCAAAAGCATCAAGGCGATTAAAAGAAGTGGGTGTTAAAAAAATAGTTGGCGCCAGCAGAGGATCGCTTATTTTTCAATTCATCAGCGAATCAATGCTAATGGCATTCTCCTCACTTATTCTCGCATTATTATTTGTTGCGTTTCTTCTTCCTGCATTCAAGGAAATTACCGGGAAAGAAATTGCTTTTGATCTGAATGCGCCTCTTATTTTTTCAATACTCGGCATTACTTTATTCACCGGTTTTATTGCGGGCAGTTACCCGGCATTGTATCTCTCTGGTTTTCGTCCTGCATTGGTATTGAAAGGAAAGTTGAACGTTTCTAACGGTGAAGCATGGGTAAGAAAAGGGTTAGTCGTGTTTCAATTTTCAATTTCTATTATCCTCATTATTTCCGTTTTGGTTGTTTATCAGCAAATGAAATTAATCCAAACTAAAAACCTTGGTTATAATAAAGACAATGTTATTCGTTTTGCAAATGATGGCAATTTGAAAAAAGGTTTGTCGTCGTCATCATTTCTTACTGAATTAAAAAATATTCCCGGCGTTATCAATGCTTCTGGCGCAAGCGGCGATCTGTTCGGAAACGCAAATCACAGCGGCAGCGGAATATCGTGGGATGGGGAAGATCCTAATCTCGGCATAGAATACACCGGCAACCGGGTTGACTATGACTATATGGAAATGATGGGCATGCGAATGGAACAAGGACGTTTTTTTTCAAAGAATTTTAGCTCGGATAGTTTAAGTGTGATATTTAACCAAACGGCAATTGCTGCAATGGGGATCAAAGATCCGGTTGGAAAAACAATTTCGCTTTGGGGCAAGAAAAAAACGATCATCGGTGTTGTAAAAGATTATCATTTTCAATCAATGTATAAAAAGATCGGTCCGGCTTTTTTGGAGTTCGACCAAAACAACGATAACACGATCGTTAAAATAAAAGCCGGAATGGAAAAACAAACGATATCCAATATTGAAAATTTATTTAAAAAATATAACGCCGGGCTTGCTTTTGAATATGCTTTTCTCGATGACGATTATGCAGCTCTTTATTGTTCGGAACAAAAAGTTGCCGCGCTCTCCAGGTATTTTGCTGGAATTGCTATTATCATTTCATGCCTGGGTTTATTTGGTCTTGCTGCATTCACTGCACAAAAAAGACAAAAAGAAATCGGCATCCGCAAAATTGTTGGCGCATCAGTGAGCAATATTGCATTGATGTTATCAAAAGATTTTTTCAAACTGATCTTAATTTCTGTGCTGATCGCATTTCCTGTTTCGTGGTGGGCGATGGATCAATGGCTGCAAAGTTTTGCATATCGCATTCATATAAGTTCTGTTATTTTCATCATCGCGGCTTTTTCGATTTTGATGATCACTTTATTAACAATAAGTTTTCAATCAATAAAAGCGGCGGTTGCCAATCCGGTGAAGAGTTTGAGAACTGAGTGATCAATGTGAAAATGTGTTGATGTGAAAATGTGATAATGCGAATATT